>RFMT01000382.1 GCA_009927565.1 Acidimicrobiia bacterium | reverse complement strand
AGTTGTCAGTGAGACCGAAAAGGTTTGCGGTCGGCGGTACGCACTTAGTCGATTTTCGTTGATCTACTTTTTGGCAAAAGAGAGTCGCCTTTTTTTCAGAGCGACGCGCAGAGCAGCGATCGCAGTTGGCCCCATACCGTGCAATGATGCGATGTCGGCTTCGCGCCACTTGGTCAATCTCGCAGACTACGCAGACCTGCACCGTTGAGCGCGCGGCGGGCAGGTGCGGCGAGCCCGAGCGAGACCCAATCATCGGCAATGATTTCAGCGCGCCGGCGGCAATTAGTTTTCTCAACAACGCAACCGAAAGTGGCTTGTCGGCTGGCACATGAAGCACGCTCTTGGTATAGGTGAAACCTTTCAGGTCACTATGCAATACGCCTAGAGTTGCGCCACTGAATGGGCAGAAACTCACATGATGCTTTGCGGCAAGCATGCCCGCCACGACTGTTCCATCAAGTTTGAATGCTGGCATGCCGTAACTCACGACCTCGACGGCGTCGGGAATTATTTTCAAGATTCGCTCGCGCATGACCAGCATTGTCGTGCGTTGTGGTTCTGGAGAACGCCGATAAATGGCCTGCGCGGTTGATTGTTGTCGTTTCAACGCCAACCTCCTTGGTGAATTGTGGCCAAGCATAACTCTGGCGGTCGACCAACTTCGATTTTCGCCTGCTACCGCAGAGCCGGCAAGTTTATGTGCGGTCTAGTGGGTGGCTGGGTTAAACTCGGTTGACTCATGGGCAACGACACGACGGGGCAATTGGCGGGGCATCGAGCATTTATTACTGGCGGTGCAAGTGGTATTGGCGCAGAGATGGCACGCCGATTTACGCGCGAAGGAGCAACAGTTGTCGTTGCTGATGTCAACGACACGCTCGGCAAGCAAGTAGCAGTTGAAGTAGGCGGTGAATATGTGCACCTTGACGTGACTGATTCGCAAGCCTGGCAAAAATTGATACCGACATTTGAGCCGTTTGACATTGTGTGTCTCAACGCAGGTGTCTCGACGCATCAAAACGTAATTGGCAACATCTCGAATTTTCCGCTCGAAAAACTCGACAACGACGCTTACGAGCGCATCATGAGCATCAATGTTGACGGTGTCGTCTATGGCGCGCGTGCGGTTATTCCGGGAATGGTTGCTCGCAAGAGCGGCCATATTTTGGTAACTGCGTCGCTGGCGGGCATTATCGCCATCGCGCCCGACCCAATTTACGGACTAACCAAGCATGCGATGGTGGGCCTCGTGAAATCTCTTGGTCCGGCACTCGAGCCACACGGCGTTTGCATCAGCGCGTTATGTCCGGGCTTTTTAGACACGCCGTTGGTTAGTGAACTCGCACGCGAATATGCCAAGTCGTTCAGCATGGGCGTGATGGAAATCTCGATCGCGGGCGATTTGGCGATGCGTGCACTGACCGAACGCATACCTGGTTCGCAGTGGACGGTGATGGCAGGTCAACCGATCTGTCAATATATTCCTGCGCCACCGTTTTCTTGATAGTTATTTTGAATTCAGAAGTCTGTTCTGTTCTGAGAGTTTGGCCATAATCGAGAAATAGTCGCCGTCTTGCACGAGAGTCGTATATGGCCCAAGAGTCGTCAACCCGATACCGATCGCCTGTTCGCCACTCGAAAGCAAGTTGATAGTTTCCTGCGCCAAGTCAGGCATCGTCGCGGCGAGGTTGTCTCTTGATCGCTCGAGGCTTTGCCTGAATTTTCTTCGCGTTGGCAGGTGATCGCGCGAGGCAATTAAGCACTCAAGGCGAAAATCAAGCCATTGACGACGATGCGGCATAAACGCAAGCATGAAACTATCGGTGAGACCGCGATC
This sequence comes from Acidimicrobiia bacterium, assembly GCA_009927565.1. Lineage (GTDB taxonomy): Bacteria > Actinomycetota > Acidimicrobiia > Acidimicrobiales > Ilumatobacteraceae > BACL27. The sequence goes on along the minus strand of RFMT01000382.1, from coordinate 29,539 downwards.
AATTCGCAACTGTGTCTCGGCACGGGCATTGCTTTCGCGGTTAACATCTGACGCAAGGTTCAGAAAAATTTGCATCGCGTCGTCGGTAAGGGCTTCTTTGTCGGCATACAAGTTGTATAGCGAGCCGTTTGTCAACCCCGCACGACGAACAATTCTAGAAATTGTGGCGTTGGCATATCCCGACTTGGCAACGACTTCTGCCACGGCGTAGATCAACGCCGTGCGCACCGGGTTTTCGGTCTGCGGATCTGTCCAGTGAGGTGCTTCAATATCGGCTTGTTGTTGTGTTGGTTGGGCTGCCGCCGCTGCAGAGCGCAAGCCGTCAGCGATTAAATACCAACTCGGATTTGATTTGAACACAAACGCACGCAGGGCCGTGCCGATAGACGCCGAAAGTGCGATGACAATTGCCGCCTTGTCGATCGCCGATTGCGAATTGACTAGGCCAAGATCTGTGAGCCAACCTGAAACTTCAGGGATAACAACTTCGCCAATTGCGAGGTCGCGACGCGCGACGACCAAGAATTCGGCGCCGATTTTGGCAATTTCATCTGGTGACTCGAAGTCGCTAATGATCAGTGCCAGCAATTCGTCGTTTGTCAGTGGCGTCATATCACGCGTTCGCGAGATGCGCACGTTGGCGGCCATGAACTCGACCCCTCGTTCAAGGCGTGCTCTGAGTGGCTCTTTAATGACTGAGTGCCAAAGTTCGATGGCCAATTCGTCACGGTCTTCATACCGACCGTAAATTGCCCCGGTGGTTAGACCAGCGCGTTTTGCCACTTGGCCAATGCTGAGTTGATCAAGCCCGTGGTCGGCGGCATTGCGAACTATTGCCTTGATCATCTTGGCTTTGTTCGCCTGGGCCCGAGTCGACGGGGCACGTTTGGCAATTGCTGGCGAAGGCGTCGAATTAAAAAGCATTTGTTGCCCCGAATTCTAGGTGAATTGCGACTTGCCGATGACAAAATCTAATAGTAGATTATATTCTTAATAAGAGTAGCATTTATATTTATTAGGGGGATGAGATGATCCTGACTATGCGACCTTGGCAAAAAGGTTTGGTTGCGTTGTTGATGTCGACTTTGACTTTGCTCGGCGGGCTAGTTTCGCCCGTGCGTGCCGCACCGTCAACAATTTCGGTGATTAACGCCACGCCGATCGCCTCAAGTGGCACGACGCTGAGCACCGGCGACACGATCAGTGTTTATGTCTGTTTCCAAGGTTCTGTCGGTCGGGTCGGTGGTGCAAATGCCGACGTAAAACTATTTCTCAATACTCGTGCTGCAACCGGCATCTCATGGGCAGGGGCGCGTGAGAGCAACGCGGGTGGCACCAACAATTGTCTGGTGTTTCCTTACACGGTCTTGAGCACCGATACCTCACAAGTGTCTTTTGGACCGACTTCGTTGACGCTGGCCAACAGCGCAACATTGACAGTCACTGGTTTTGACACCATCTCTGCGACTACGACTGCACTCTCTGGTGGTCTGTGTAGCAATCTTGCATGCGGTGGTGCGTCAGTATTTTTGTCGGTTGATGTCACTGCACCGACGGCTTCGACATACTCGCCTGCAGATTCGGCAAGTGATGTTGCCAGCACCTCAAATTTGGTGCTCACAACAACTGAAGCGGCGACACCTTACATATCAGTGACATCTCGTTCGTGTGCTGGGGGCAACACGGCGACAGTCGTCGCTCAACGTGACCACGATGTTGTTGTCGGTGACCTGATTTATCCTTATCAAGTCGGCCCAAATTATGATGCTGGCACTGGTAGCAAAACTTATTTCAGAGTCACGGCCGTAACTGGCCGAAATATTTCGTATGCGATCGGTTGCACCAACGAATCGTCGACTATGACGGGAGGCGTGATTGCCCCGTTGCGTTATGTCACAGTCGCCGCCGACGCCGACACTGCAAAGACGATCACGAACATTGCGATTGCTAGCAATGTCGCGACATTGACCTCAACTAGTCATGGTTTTGTGGTGGGTGACGTCGTGTTGATTGCGGGTCTGTCGCAAAAAGAGAGCAACGGTGCGTTTGTAGTAACGGCGGCAGATGCAAACACCTTCGCTGTCAATCTGACAAAAGCGGCAGCGGGCACCGCGGCTAGTTCGGCAAACGTGGCCAATGTTTCAGACCTCGGCTCGACTGCGGCCGCAGGTGGCTCGACAGCCCTGCGAGTAGTCGAAGCGATACCGACTCTTGACAGCACTCGCGTTGCGTTCACGAGCGTTTCGCCGTTCACGATGACGGTCAACCCAAGCGCCACATTGCCAGGCAGCACTGCCGTGCACGTCAAGGTTGGTGCAGGTGCGATTCGTGACGGTCGCGCGAACGCCTTTGCGGGCATTTCAAACGCCACAACTTGGAACTTTACGACTGCGACATCGCCCGCAGTTGTCACAAACATTACATCGTCAACCTCCGATGGTTGTTACCGCTCTGGTGGCGCCACTTCGATTCAGGTGCGATTCAATCAATCGGTAACCGTTGCCGGTGGTAACCCCGAACTGACGCTTAATTCAGGCGCAAGCGCTGTGGCAACTTATGCCAGTGGCTCGGGCACGAACACCTTGACATTTACCTACACAATTGGCGCTATCGATTCGACGCTGGCCCAGTCGGGTCAAAGACTAAACGTCACAGGTTTCAATCTGCCTGCTGGCGTCACGATGAGTGGCGTGACCGCGAGCACCGCTGTGCCCGCATCTATGGCCAGCGGTTCGCTTAATGCCAACAAGAACATCGTGATCGACAACACCGCGCCCGCGCCGCAAGGATTCATGCCGTTTCCTGGTGCGGTCGGCGTGCAGGCGACTCAAGCGCTGAGTTTGATATTTCCTGAAAACATGGCAGTGGTTAACGGCAAGAAACTGTTTATCTACAGAGCCACGGGCAATATTCTGCACGAGACGATCACAATTGGCGCTCAAAGTGAAACTGCAATAACGCAATTTCCAAACAATTCGGGTGCCCTAATCACGATCACGCGAACTGGCAAAACATCAACCCAAAATTTGGTGATAGACCCTGCGACTAGTTACTACGTCACGTTCGAAGCAGGTGCGTTCACCGACTTAGCGGGCAACCCGAACGCCGCGCTAACAAGCACGACCGCGTGGCGATTTGAGGCGAGCCCTGACACGGTCGCGCCGGTATTGAACGTGAATCAATCAGATCCACCACACAACATGCCTAATTTCGTGTTGGATCGCAACATTGAACTGGCGTTCAGCGAAGCCGTTTCGACGGTGGCGACCAAGACGATTCGACTTTGCACGGGTGACGCAGATTGCGCGACTCCTGTCGAGACGTTTACGTTTCCGTCCGCAAGCGTCACTTCATCAAAGGCTGGAATGGGTGTTGTGCTCAACCCTGCGGCAAACTTGACGGCATCGACCACATATTTCTTGCTCATTGACTCCGGGGCATTTGTCGATGGTGCGGGCAACGCGACGGCAAGTGCCGTGACCGCTGGTCAATATCAGTTCACAGCAGTAGCGCCACCAGTTTCGGCACCGAGTGGTGGCGGAGGAGCACCCGCTGGCCCAGGTGGACCGGTCGGCCCCGCGCCTATCGGCCCCGCGCCGACAAATTGCGGACCACCGCCACTGCCGCCATGCAATGTTGGCCCAGGAATCAATTTTGGCCCAGGTGGAATGATTCAAAACCCGAACGCGTTGAACGGTTCGGACATGGTCAACTTGCGCCCTGACAATTTTATGGGTTTTCGACCTGATGACGCACGCTCTCTTGGCGCGGGTGCTTTGCAAAATTTTCAGCCGAACCAATTTGCAGCTCTGCCACCGACAGCCATGGCGGGATTCGATCGCAATCAGATCAATAATCTGAACCCCGCGGCGATGGCAGGTTTCAACCAAAATCAAATGGCTCAGTTGCCACCAGAGGCGATGGCGGGCTTTAGACCTGATCAGATGGCTCAGTTGCCGCCGACGGCTATGGCGGGTTTCAGACCTGATCAGATGGCTCAGTTGCCGCCGACGGCAATGGTTGGTTTCAAGCCCGACCAGATGGCGGCGTTGCCACCCGAAGCGATGGCAGGTTTCAAACCTGATCAGTTTTCTGTTCTTCCGCCGAGTGCAATGACAGGTTTCAAACCCGATCAGTTTGCCCAGTTGCCACCTGCGGCGATGGCCGGCTTCAAACCTGATCAGTTTGCTCAGCTGCCCCCGAATGCGATGGCAGGTTTTAGACCCGATCAGTTTGCGCAGTTACCACCGACGGCAATGGTTGGTTTTAAACCAGATCAGATGGCGGCATTGCCACCCGAGGCGATGGCCGGTTTCAAACCTCAACAGCTTTCTGTTCTTCCGCCGAGTGCAATGACTGGTTTGAAGCCCGATCAGATGGCCGAACTTCCACCTGCGGCGATGGCGGGTATGCAGTTGAGTCAATTCAAAGTGCTGCCGCCCGCAGCGATGACTGGCATTCAGCAAGATCAGTTCGCCGCGCTACCGCCACAAGCCATGATCGGCTTCAAGCCCGCACAATTTGCTGCGCTTCCTCCAGACGCAATGGCGGGAATGCAGCAAAATCAATTCAAGGTGATTCCGGCCTCGGCGATGAAAGTGTTCACGCCAAACCAAATGGACTCAATGCCGCCGACCGCACTGGCGGTGATTTCGCCCTTGCAGTTCAAGTCATTATCTCCTGAAGTAATTGCGTCAATGAGCCCCGAGCAACGTCAAGCTTTGCCACAGCAGGCGTTTAACCCCGCGGCAAATGCTGCGCCGACCAACGTCGGCAATGCGACGGCATTGGCTGGTGCGTTGACCGGATGGAACGTCGACAAGGTTCCGGCAAATGCGTTCAGTAATTTCAAACCGACCGACGCCGCAAAACTTTCGCCCGAAACTTTTTCGGCGATGAACCCAGGTCAATTCAAAGCGATGCCACCCACGGCTTTCACGGGATTCAAACCCGCTCAAGTTGGTGCTCTCGCACCCGAGGTCATGGCGTCGATCAAACCGACACAGTTGGGGGCGATACCGGCGAATGCTTTCGGTTCGTTCAACCCTGAGCAGGTGGGTGCGTTGCCTGCTGCTGCGTTCGGGGCGATGAAGCCGACTCAGGTTGGTGCGTTGCCGCCTGCGGCGATGGCGTCGATGACTCCGCAACAAGTTGGTGCGTTGCCACCGACGGCGATGGCCGGTTTGAAAGCAAATCAAGTCGAGGCCTTGCCGGCTGAATCCATAGTTGCTATGAAACCCGCCGCGGTTGCCGCACTCACTGCCAAATCGGCGGCAGGTTTTAGCAACGAGAAGTTGGCAGCAATGACACCCGCCCAAGAAAAAGCGTTGAAACCAGCGTTCGTAAAGGCACTAACGCCTGAGCAAAAGGCAGCGCTGAACAGTTGAAATTAGCTAGCTTCGCTCGAGGGCTGCTTCATCGCGGCTTTCGAGCAAAGTCAGCGCAATCAGTGCGCCAATTACGAAAATCGCACCAATTACGCGTGGCGTAGTGAGTGGCTCGCCGAGAAAAATTATGCCCATCATGATTGCCAGTATTGGTTCAATAGTTGTAATCACCGAAAGCATGCTGGGACCAACCCGCTTCATGCCGGCAAACGAAAACATGAACGGCACTACGGTGCCAAACAAACCAAAGGCCCCGATGTACAGCCAACTTTTGGCGTTCGACGGAAATTCAACCGTCAAATCAAATGGCAGAATCGCACAAATCAACCAATAGCCGAGCATTGCGCCGATGTTGATAAACGTGACGCCAGTTAGCAGGTCAGTTTTTTTCAGTGTGTTTGACAGACCGAGAAGATAAAAAGCAAAGAGAAACGCAGAAACAAAAATTAATATGATCGCACCGCTCGAGCCACTCTTGACCTGACCCGTAGTGATTGCAATGCCAGTAATCGAAAAAAAGAGCGAGATGACGATATTGCGCGATGGTCGCTTTTTGTAAATTATCCATGAGATGAAAACCACTACAAGCGGATTGCAATACCAAATAACGATTGCCAGACCGGTATCAATATCTTCAATCGCCAGAAAGTAAGTGAACGAGACGGTGGTAATGCCAAGTGTGCCGACTGTAAACATTTCTAGGAGCACCCGTAAAGACGGCATTGGTTCACCGCGCATCAAAATCTGTCGAATGATCAACATGAACAAACTTGCGATCGTAAAACGAATTGTCATCACGCCGAGTGGGTTCGTGCCCGCGTCATATGCATATTTCGCCAGGGTTGGTCCGATTGAAAAACCAAGACTTGACATCATCACGAGTGCCGTACCGATAACTCTTTGGTTTTTTAGCACCTTCAAAATCTAGTGCGCACAGTTTGTTTGGACGAGTAGTCTCGTGGATTATGAATAGGTTTCCGAGTGAAGCTTTTGCCGACATTATTACTTCAAATTCGCAGTTCGTCGCGAATTTTCAAGACGAGCACTTAACGGGCACAGCGCGTCGGGGTTTGGCGATCGTGACCTGCATGGACTCGCGGATAAACCCACTGGCAGTAGTTGGTATGAAATCAGGTGATGCCAAGATTTTGCGAAATGCCGGCGCTCGAGTCACCGACGACATGCTTCGAACTCTGGTCTTGGCGACCTATCTACTTGGCGTTGAGAGGGTCTTAGTAATGCCGCACACTGACTGCCGAATGGCTAGCGGAGACGAAGAATCAATTCATCGCAGCATTGAAACCAAGCACGGTATTGACACCCGGGGTGTTCAATTCAAAATGGTTACAGATCAACGTGCCGCGCTTGCATCTGATGTCGTCAGCATTCGCAACTATGAGATTTTGCCGAAAACTTTGAAAGTTGCAGGCGCAATTTACGACGTTAAATCAGGTCGGCTCGAATTTGTTGATTGCTAAGAAATATTTAGAAGCGCCACGCCGATAGCTGAAAGCGTAGCGACGAGTACCCACGAGATTAAGCCAAGCGTTAGTGGGCGGGTGCCAACACGGCGAAGTTTTTTTGCATCGACACCCGCGCCTAAGCCAACAAGCGCGCAAGCGAGCAGTGACTTTTCGACCCACTTGACATTCGAGAGAAATTCACTGGGCAGATTAAAAGATGAGTTGACGCAAATCGAAGCGATGAAGCCAACTATAAATAGAGGGACAATCGGTGGAAGTTTTGTTTTCACGGTTTTTGAGCCAGCAACAGATTCGCGGTTCAGTTGTTGCCGACGACTGAAACTTACTGCGGCAACTAGGGGCGCAAGCAGCATGACTCGAGTCAGCTTGACGACTATCGCAGCGTTTTGGGCCTCATCGTTGCCCGATGCGGCAGTTGCAACTGTTTGGGCAACATCGTGAACACTTGCACCAACCCATGAACCGAACTGTGCACCACTAAAGCCAATTGCTTCACCAATTGTAGGAAGCAGAAAAATCGCAAGTGTGCCACAAATTGTTACGAGCGCGATTGCGTATGCCATGTCATCATCGTCGGCGTCGCTGACGGGTCGCATTGCAGCAATCGCTGAAGCGCCACAGATTGAAAAACCTGTGGCGACGAGAAGGCTTAAACCAGGCGACAAACCCATCCTCTTGCCAAGCCATTGAGTGCCAGTGAACGTGACTGCAACTACGACAATGACTAGCGCCAATCCGGGTGCGCCGATCTCGCGCACTTGAGAAAATGAAAGTTGTAGACCAAGCAACACAATGCCCAGTCGAAGCAAGTTGCGTGCCGCAAAGCCAAGGCCCACTCGGCATATTTCAGGCAGCAAACCAAGATTCGAAATCAGAGCGCCGAGCACCACAGAAATGACTAAAGGTGAGACGACGCCAGCAGTGTTGTTTTTGACAATGAATTCGACAACGAATGCGACGGAAGCGATCAGTGCAGCAATTGCAAGACCCGGCAGGTGTTTTATCTTCAACATCGCACAACGAGATTAGTGCTCAAAATAAAAGAGCCCTGGCCGAAGCCAGGGCTCTTTGTGAATTATTGATGCGATTTACGCTTCGCGGTAACCTTCGGCCTTTGAGCGAGCGATTGCAATGCCCAAGATCAAAAGACCGTAACCTGGCTTAGCCAAAACGTCGGCAACTGTGTAACCGACTTGGATAAGAGTCGATGAGTCACCTGGTGTGAGATCAAGTGCTTTGGCCAAGAAACTCTCGCTGTCACCCAAGAGGTAAGCGATTGGATAAACCGACCAAGTCACCAACAACACATAGCGAAGGTTGTTGAGCTTCTTGCCGATTTCGCCAGACTGACCTTTGAGGGCTTTGCCAACTTCACCTGCGAACAAGTTCCAGAGAATGTAGACAAAGAAAATCATCGAAACGACGAACCAGATCATGCTGGCATCGCTGCCTGCGGCGGCTGTTTCGCCTGGATAGCCGGTTGCGATCATCAAAACTGCAGCAAGAGCAAGTTTTGTTGTCAAACCGCTTGCTTTTTCTTTGGCGACGCCCGAGACGACCACGAGTTCTGCAACAAGTAGTGGCACAGTGAGCAACCAGTCTGCGTAGCGGTAACCTTCGTTCCATGGAGCACCATCAGCAAAATTGCTGAACATTCTCCAGTAGTGATAAGCGGCGATACCGCAAATCATTGCCGACATCGTTACTGCACTGCGATACGCAGGAGAAACGCGGCTTCGAGAGACCAAATAGTAGACAAACGAGATTGCCATCGCCGCTACGGCGAAAGAAAACGCGTTGTAAACCAATTGGTCATTGCCTGTAACAAGCTTTTCCATTAAATGACCTCCGGTAGGTATTTCAGAAACTGTGACCACATTGTTGCGACCTTAAACAATTTCCACTAGTAATATAAGCACACACATTGGGCCAGTGTGATTTGTGGCAAGCCGTAAAACCCATATTTTCAGCCACCGCTAGCATATTTGTGTGGCAAACATCGCGGCTGGCGTTCGACGCAAGGTCGCCAACTGGACTGTCACGACCGTGCGAAAAGACGGTTCGCAAGCCAGCAAGCCCGACGTATTGGTCACTGAAGAGCCTCTCGAGATTCGTGCCGAGTCTCCGCAGCAAGAGGCGCAACCCGTTGCGGTAACGATGCGCACGCCTGGTCATGATTTTGAATTGGCGGTTGGGTTTTTGTTTACCGAAGGAATGATCAAACGCGCTGATGATGTTCGCAACGTGCGATATTGCCAGTTGCCAGATTCGGCCGAGCAGCAATTCAATGTCGTCACGGTGGGTCTTGCTATGCCGTTCGACGAGGCGTTGTCTCGTCGCGGAATGGTGACTTCGGCAAGTTGTGGTATTTGCGGCACGACTTCGATCGAACAACTCGCACAGATCACAAGTCGTATCGATTCGGCGTCCGGGCCAGTGATGACTTCAACGGTGCTGACATCATTGCCAGACATAATTCGCAAAGCGCAACCAACTTTTGATCGCACAGGCGGTTTGCATGCAGCCGGCTTAGTCGACGCATCTGGCGAGGCATATTGTGTGCGCGAAGATATTGGTCGACACAATGCGGTAGACAAAGTCATCGGCAAAGCAGTGCTCGACGGCAAAGTTCCGATTTCAGAGCATGCATTGGTCGTCAGTGGTCGGCTGTCATTTGAAATTATTCAGAAAGCGGCGATGGCAGGCATCGCATTTATCGCCGCCGTTGGTGCGCCCTCAAATTTGGCAGTTGAAACCTCTGACGATCTCGGTATCACACTTGTCGGTTTCGTGCGCGATGGCACTGCAAACATCTATACGCACAAACACAGAATCACAAATTAGATAGCCTGAAGTTGACTAGCCCTTGTAGCTCAGTGGATAGAGCACCGGACTTCTAATCCGTTGGTCGTAGGTTCGACTCCTACCAAGGGCGCCAAAAAGGTTTCAACAAAAGTTTTGGTCAAACGCCGGCGGTTTCACCACGCAAAGCAGGGTGAATCATTTTTTCGCGAGGCAATCTGATTGGTAGATATTCGCGAATTCGCGCATCTATGTCTTCTGGAATATGGCTCGGGTAGTGATTGTCCAAAATGTTTTTAACTTTGGCGATCGCTACATCAATAATCTGTGGTCGACCGACTTCATTCCACTCTTTCGGGCTCAAACGATCGCCAACTGCGGGGTAGATGTACTCGGTTTGCATGATGTCGAGAGTTTGTTTTGCACCCAAGTAGTGACCAGGACCGTCGATAACTGCAGCGCGAATTGTGTCGACTGACAGCGACTCGTCGGTGACGTCAATGCCCTTGATCGTGCGTTGCACGGCGCCGACAATGTCGTTATCAAGCACCACGCCTTCAAGTGAGAAACCAAGAAGACTGCCGTGCATGCCAGCCGATTCGTAGATTAAATTCATGCCTGCGTTGCCAACTAGCGCGTGGTTGTAACCCTTTTCAGCGCCTGCTTGTGCATCAGGAATTTTCGAATCGCTAATGCCCGACGAAGTGCCACCAGTGAGATCGTAAAAGTGTGCCATTTGCGCACTTGCCGCCGACAGAATTGCTTGCTCTGGGCTGCCACCTGACATCGCACCTGAGCGCAAGTCAGAGACAAACGACCAAGTGCCAAAAATTGCTGGGTGACCTGGCACAAGAGCATTGACGTAAGCCAAACCGGCGAGCACTTCGGCGACTTCTTGAACGAGCGCGCCTGCAAGAGCTGCTGGTGCAGTTGCGCCAGCTTGACCAGCCGAAAGCAACAGCACTGGCATGCCGCCATAGACGGCAGTCTCGAGACAACGACATGCATCGGTTGCGAACTTAAGTGGCGGAACAACAAAACAATTTGACTGACTAACAAATGGACGAGCACGCCATTTGTCTTCGCCACCCGCAATGTCGTGCAACATTTTGAGCGATGCATCGAGATGGTCAGGGTGAACCCATGAAGTGCCGACATGTTTAGTTGTGCCGCTGACACTCAGATAACAAGTGTTGATATCCATTTCGGCGGGGTCGGGCAGATCGCGCGGCACGACAGTGCGCTGATAAAAGTGGATGTGCTCCATTTGGTCGACGAGTCGAGCAATGTCGTAAGCATCTTGCGAGAGTGATTCGCGGTATTCGCCAGTTTTTGGGTCAACGATGTAAACGGCGGCGCCTGCTGTGCCGAAATAAACCTTTTTGCCCCACGGCTCCATGTCATATTTAGGATCTTGACCATAAAGAGTGAACTTACGTGCGGCGATTGAAAGTGTGTGTTCAATCAGACTGCGAGGAAACAACAAACGGCCCTCTGGCGAAAGTTTGCAACCAAGCGGCGTGAGCGCCTCGATGCAAGTTGGAATTGCATCGGCGAGGCCGATGTTTTCGAGCACGTCAAGTGCCGCATTGTGGACTTTTAAAACTTCAGCATCGGTAAGCGGCTTGTAGCGGCCGCTCTCCATGCCGGGGTTCACTGGGCGAATATCTAATGCAAGCGGCGCGGCTCGAAGTGCTCGTCGCGCACCTGGGCCGCCACGACGCCCTTCTTTTTGCGAACTTGTCATGTCGCCATCATATTACGACTTGACGCGCAAACTCTTGGGATCATAGAACGGATCGAGCGAAGCGGTGGCGCTAATGCGCTCGCCGGCAACTTCGATTTCGTATTTTGCATCTGTGACAAAAGATTTGTCGACAAGACCGTTTTTGTTCGTTACGTAACCCATGCCAAGCGAAGCGTTAACCGTGTGGCCGAACATGCCAGATGTGATGCTGCCGACTATTTCGCCGTCGCGCCAGATCGGTTCGTTGTGATAGAGCAAGCGCTCAGGGTCGGCAAGCGAGAATTGGACCATTCGCTTGTTGAGGCCTGTTTCTTTTTGTTTCGCAAGTGCATCTCGACCTATAAAGCCGTCGCGTTTATTCATTGCAACAACGAAACCAAGGCCGGCTTCGAGTGGTGTGTCGTCGGGCGAGACGTCGTGTCCCCAGTGGCGGTAGCCCTTTTCGGTGCGCAATGAGTTGAGCGCGTGGTAACCGGCATGTCGCAAGCCAAAGTCTTTGCCTGTGTTCGTGATGGCGTCGAAAACACCCATTGCAAATTCAGTCGGAATGTAAATTTCCCAACCGAGTTCGCCGACATAAGTGATGCGATTTGCTCGAACGCGGGCATATGCCAGGTCGATAATTTTTGACGTGCCGAACCCAAATGCCTCGTTTGAAAGATCGTCGGGTGTGAGCGACGAAAGCAACGCTCGAGAGTTTGGCCCCATCACACTTAAAACTGCTTGACCTGATGAAACGTCTATCGCCATCGCCCGCGCCGAAGGTGGGATGTGGTCGCGAAGCCATGCAAAGTCACGCACCTGGGTCGCGGCTGCTGTGACAATCAAATACGAGTCGATTGCCTGGCGTGTGACCGTGAGGTCGGCTTCGATGCCGCCAGTTTCGTTCAGCCACTGTGTGTAGACGATTTTGCCGACAGGCACATCAACTTCGTTGGCGCAAATTTGATTGAGCACCGACATCGCATCTGGTCCTTGCAAAATGAATTTGCCGAACGATGACTGATCAAACAGACCAACTTGATTGCGAACAGCGTGGTGCTCTTCGGCAGAATATTTGAACCAGTTCTGTTTGCCATACGTATATATGTATTCGGGTTTCACGCCTGCAGGGGCAAACCAATTGGTGCGCTCCCAACCAGCGACTTCGCCGAAGCAGGCGCCTCGGTCGGCGAGGCGATCGTGCAGCACCGATTTGCGAACGCCGCGAGCTGTTTCTGGCTGACGAAATGGCCAGTGCATCGCATAAAGCAAGCCGAGCGTTTCGACAGTGCGATCGTGAAGATATTTCTTGTTTCGCTGATATGGCATCGAGCGACGAACATCGACGTCCCAAAGATCCATTGGGGGCTTGCCATCGAGAATCCAGTCTGCGAGAACTTTGCCCGCGCCACCTGATGACTGAATGCCAATTGAGTTGAAGCCCGCGGCGACAAAGAGATTTTCAACATCCGGTGACTCGCCGAGCAAATATCGATCATCGGGAGTGAACGACTCAGGACCATTGAAAAACAATCTGATGCCGGTTTTTGCAAGCAACGGCATTCGATGAGTAGCAGCCGCGACCAACGGCTCGATGTGCTCAAAATCTTCTGGCAGTGAGGTGAACGAGAAGTCTTCTGAAATGCCCTTCATGCCCCAAGGTTTTGCAACTGGCTCGAACCAACCGACCAAAAGTTTGCCGGCGTCTTCCTTGAAGTATCCGCAGCCATCAGGGTCGCGAAGCACCGGCATGTTCGGCGAATATCGGGCACGGCCTCGGTAACGATGTAGAAGTGTTCGGCAGCGTGAAGCGGAACGACTGCGCCAGCGGCATCGCCAAGTTCGCGCGCCCACATGCCCGCACAATTGACGACAAATTCGCTTCTAATTTCACTTTTGGCATTGCTGCCATCGCCCAGCGTTGTTTTCACACCGACTGCTCGGCCGTCTTCGACGATTATTGAGTCAACTTTGACATTTTCAAAAATTTTTACGCCATGAGAACGGGCGCCTTTTGCCAGTGCTTGCGTCGTGTCAATTGGGTTGACAACTCCGTCGTTTGGAAGATGCACACCGCCAACCAAATCATCGACGCGTGCCAAAGGTACGAGGTCGGCGATTTCTTTAGGTGAAATAATGTTGACGTCGAGTCCGAACACGCGGGCCATCGAAGCACCACGTTTTAGTTCTTCGAATCGCTCGTGATTTGGGGCTACTGCAACCGAGCCGCGCTGCTGAAAACCTGTCGCCTGGCCGGTTACGTCTTCGAGCGATTTGAAAAGGTTCGTTGTGTATTGAGCAAGTCGTGTCAGGTTATGAGTCGCACGCAATTGGCCGACAAGACCTGCAGCGTGCCAGGTGGTGCCACAAGTAAGTTGCTTGCGTTCGAGCAGTACGACGTCAGTGCATCCACGCAAGGCGAGGTGATAGGCAACGCTGCATCCAACGATGCCTCCACCGACAATTACGACACGAGCATTTGTCGGGAGATCTGCCATTGAATACCTCTTGCTTAGTTCACAATTTGTTTATGCGCTTCTTCATTCTTTAGCCTTGACAACGCTACAGTTTGGCACTGAGTTTTTAGAATTTGACGCCAATAAGAGTGCGGTTTTAGAGAGGGTGCGGTCAAGGCGATGGGCGAGAGAGCAAAAGTTGTAATTATTGGTGGCGGTATTGCGGGTTGTAGTGCGCTTTATCACCTTGCAAAAATGGGTTGCACTGATGTGCTGTTGCTCGAACGCGATGAACTTACTTCAGGTTCGACTTGGCATGCAGCAGGCAATGTGCCCACATATTCGACCAGTTACAGCATTATGCAGGTTCAGAAATATTCTGCATCTTTATATCGCGAGTTGGCAAAAGACAAAGATTTTCCGATCAGCTATCACGTAACTGGTTCGGTGCGTTTGGCGCATAGCGAAGAGCGCATGGCTGAGTTTCGTCATGTAAAAAGCATGGCCCGCGCCAACGACATGGAGTACGACATGCTCACTCCAGCAGAACTTGTTGATCGATATCCATTGTTAAAAACTCATGATTTGCTTGGCGCATTGTGGGATCCTCTAGACGGCGATATTGACCCCTCGCAAGTAACACAAGCGATGGCGCGTGCCGCGCGATCACTTGGCGCACGCGTGCGTCGCAACGAACGAGTTATCGGTTTGCGTCAACACAAAAACTTCGAGTGGACAGTGACAACTAGTGCTGCTGGTGTTGAAACCGAAATCGAGTGCGAAATCGTGATCAATGCCGCTGGCTATCGAGCAGGCGAAGTGATGGATCTAATCGGTCGACATCTGCCGATCATGACAATGGCCCACCAATATTTGATTACAGAAGAGATCGACGAACTTGCGGCACGCACCGAACCATTGCCGCTACTTCGTGACCCCGACACTTCTTATTATTTGCGTCAAGAGCGCAGCGGTTTCATTCTTGGGCCGTACGAGTGGCAGGCGACACCGATGTGGCTCGACGGTATTCCAGATCAGTTCGCCAATATGTTGTGGTCAGAAGATCTTGAGCGTCTCGAAAAACAAATTCTTGATGCTGGTGAGCGTGTGCCAGTTCTTGGCGAAGCAGGCATTGCCAAAGTTGTCAACGGGCCAATTCCATATGCGCCAGATGGCAACCCATATCTCGGACCTGAGCGTGGCATGCGCAATTTCTTTCACTGCAACACATTCAGTTTTGGCATTGCGCAAGGTGGCGGTGCTGGCAAAGCAATTGCCGAATGGATTCTCACCGGTCGTCCTGAGTTTGATCTGTGGTCAATTGACCGCCGTCGATACAAAGAATACGCAACTACGAAATACACGATCGACAAAGCAGTCGAGGTCTATCAAAACGAATATGCAATGGGTTTCCCATTTGAAGAGCGTCCCGCCGGCAGACCTGCATACGTTTCGCCGCTCTACGAGAAACTTAAGAAGAAAGGCGCATCATACGGCGCGCGCGGCGGTTGGGAGCGACCAACTTATTTTGATCCGAAAAACGAAGTAACCGACCACACACTTTCGTTTTTCAGACGCAATGGATGGCGCAAAGTTGTCGCCAAAGAAGTGCATGCAGCGCGAAACGGAGTTGCGATTCTTGATTTGCCGGGCTTCACAAAGATTGAGGTAAGTGGCCCAGGTGCGTTCGCGTATCTCGACAATTTGCTTTGCACAAAGTTGCCGAAAGTAGGACGCATAAGTTTGGTTTACGCGCTGTTGCCAGATGGCAAAGTTCTGAGCGAGTTCACCGTTGTTCGCGTTGCAGAAGACAGTTTTTACCTGGTCGGTGCTGCAAGTTCAGAATGGCACGACCTTGACGTGCTCGAGATGGCGTTGCCTACAGACGGTTCGGTGACACTGAAGAATGTCACTAAAGATTACGGTTCGCTGATTTTGGTTGGGCCGCGTTCGCGAGAGGTGTTGTCGCAAGTCACGACATCCGCACTCGATAATGCAGCGTTTCCGTGGTTGTCGATGCGCATGATCGATACGGCAGTCGGCCCTGTGCGTGCTTTGCGAGTTAACTATGTTGGCGAACTTGGTTGGGAGTTGCACGCATCTAATGAGCAGATGGTCGCTCTTTACGATGCAATCTGGAAAGCGGGCGAGAATCATCAAATTGCCGATATGGGTATTTATGCGGTCGACAGTTTGCGTCTTGACAAGTGCTATCGCGGATGGAAGGGCGATCTCGAAATTGGATTCTCGCCGTTTGACGCATCGCTTGATCGTTTCGTTGACTTGACCAAGCCTTCATTTGTGGGCCGTGACGCGCTAGTTGCCGAAAAAGCTGCTGGCTCAAAGTGGCGATTTGTGCCGATGACACTTGATGAAGACGGCGATGCAGATGCGCCGTTTTGTGCCTCGGTATTCAGCGGCGAAAAGCGAATCGGCATCGCAACTTCTGGTGGTTGGAGTTTCACGCTGAATAAGAGCGTGGCCCTTGCCTATGTGCGACCAGAGTTTGAGGCTGCTGGCACCAAACTTGAAATTGAAATTTTCGGCGAACGCAAGAAAGCCACCGTTGGGCAAGAGCCGCTGTTCGACCCGCGCAATGAACGGCTTCGGTCGTAAATTATTCGGCTATTGGGTCGTTCGTGACGTATCCTTTGGGGTCTGATTGAGAAGGGTATTTAGTGAAACTTAAATGGAAAAAGGGTGACACAGTCATCTATCCACAACATGGCGCCTGCATCGTCTTGAACATCAAGCGAATGAAGGCATTCGGCAAGACTTCTGACTATCTAATTTTGCGCACTGTGATCAACGAAATGACATTGTCGATTCCGGTTGAACAAATCTCGGCTGTCGGTGTACGGCCGCCAGTTTCTTCGAGTGAATTGCAAGACTTGGTTTCTGTGCTTTCGAAAGCAGACCCGCGTGTGCCTGCGAACTGGTCACGTCGATTTAAGAATCACCAAGAAAAACTCAAGAGCGGAGATGTTTATCAAGTCGCCGAAGTTGTTCGCAACTTGGCAGCACGCGATCGTGACTCGGCTTTGTCAGCGGCTGAAAAAACAATGTATGACCGCGCCCGAGTCAACTTGATTTCTGAAATCCAACCTGCCCTCAAGTGCACTACTGAAGAAGCAGAAATTTATTTGGACAAGGCTCTAGAGAAGGGCGTTCTTAAGCCCGCAAAGACTGCAACAAAGTCTGCAGCCAAGTCGACGGCGACAAAATCGGCAGCAAAGCCTGCGGCCGCCAAAGCTGCATCAAAAAAGAAATAGCAAATCGGCGGACTGACGCGAAATGAAAGTTGGTTTTTGCGGACTCGGCGTAATGGGCTCGCCAATGGCGCGCCATCTAGCCAGCAAAGGTCATGACGTAGTCGTCTACAACCGCAATACAGAAAAAGCCGAGCAGTGGGTCGCGAAAAATGGCGGCAGTTTTGCACTTACGCCTCGCGAAGTTGGCGAGCAGAGCGACGTTGTGATGGTTTGTGTTGGCAACGACAACGATGTTCGCAGCGTTGTGTTTGGTGACGATGGGGCGCTGGCTGGTCTAAAAGCGGGTTCGGTTTTGGTTGATCACACGACCGCATCGGCAACTCTTGCACGTGAACTTTCGGCCGCATGCAAAGAAAAAAGTGTCGGCTTCATCGATGCACCAGTATCAGGTGGTCAGGCCGGCGCCGAAAATGGTGCATTAACGGTGATGTGTGGTTGCGATGATCAAGACGTTTTCGATCGTGTGCGACCAGTATTTGATGCTTATGCCAAAGCATGTCAACGTATGGGCGATGCTGGTGCAGGGCAGTTAACAAAGATGGTGAATCAAATTTGTATTGCAGGTGTTGTCTCAGGGCTCTCAGAGGCACTTAATTTTGCGATGCGTGCGGGTCTTGATGCCGATCAGGTCGTAGAAGTTATTTCAAAAGGCGCGGCGCAGTCATGGCAAATGGAAAACCGTTCTAAAACGATGGTTCGCGATCAATATGACTTCGGCTTTGCCGTCGAATGGATGCGCAAAGATCTTGGCATCTGCTTTGACGAGGCAAGCAACAACGGCGCCGATTTGACTATGACAAAACTCGTAGACGCGCTTTACGCCCGAGTGATTGAAATGGGTGGCTCGCGCTGGGACACCAGCAGCCTGATGAAACTGCTAACCCACCCCAAGACTTAGGTCGAGCGCGTCTGCTATTTGCCGGAGGCGGCTTTGGCGAAAGCGTCGAGTAATTTGTCGAGCTGCGAGTCAGTGATGACAAGCGGCGGACAAAAAGTATTCGTGTCTGCATTGATCGCTCGAGTGATTGCGCCAAGTTCGAGCATTCGATCGCGGATCTTGACGTTGTTCTGAGACGCATGTAGCCCGGCGGCCCAAACAGCGCCATCACCACGGGCGTGATCAATGACGCCATCTTGGGCGAGTGCCTTGAGTGCATCACCGATTCGTTTGCCGATTACGGTTGCGCGATCACGCAAACCTTCTCGCTCGATTATCTCGAGGTTGACGAGCGCGGCGACGCAAGCAGATGCATGGCCTGAATATGTGTAGCCGTGACGCAAAAAGAAATCAGGGTCGGCCTCAAGTGGTTTGCGAACGGCTTCGCCGACAAACACACCACCGAGGGGCTGATAGCCCGACGTCACCGCTTTCGCGAAGCACAGCAAGTCCGGATTAACGCCGTAAAAGTTTGCACCGAACCAAGTACCGAGGCGCGCAAAACCAGTAATCACTTCATCGAAAATCAAAAACGCGCCGTGTTGATCGCAAAGTTTGCGCAGACCTTTGAGATATTCAGCCGATGGAGGATAAACACCGCCCGCTCCCTGCAGAGGCTCGGCGAGAATCGCAGCCACTTTGTTTGCCGCGTTGCGTCATGATCACAGACAATGCTTCGAGATCGTCGCTGGCGACCTGCTCAACATCGGCAACGAGAGGGCCGTAACCGACTTTGTTTAGCGGCAAACCTTGCGCGCTGGTGCCGCCGTAGTTGGTGCCGTGATAGCCACGCATTCGCGAAATAATCACTGTGCGCTCTGGTTGGCCCGCCTGCACATGGGCGAGTCGCGCCAGTTTCATTGCCGAATCGACCGCTTCTGAACCACTGCCGCAGAAAAAAACTCGCGCGTTCGACATCGGGCAAAGCGAAACAAGTCTTGTTGCAAGTTGCTCGACTGGATCGCTCGTAAACGGATCGAATGTTGAATAAGCCTCGAGAGTTTCGATTTGTTTGGCTACTGCATCGGCAATTTCTTTGCGTCCATGGCCGACCGCGCAATACCAAAGACTGGCCATACCGTCGACGAGTTCGTTCCCTTTGTCGTCCCAAACGAGAGCGCCTTTTCCACGCACAAGTTTGATGAAGTTGTCTTTTGTAGGTTTGGCGAACGGGTGCAAAAACGCATTGCGGGCTTGATTCATGCAGTTCACGCTAGTTCGCAGTATCGCTCTAGGCTTATGGGCTGATGAAAGGCCTGATTCTCTCTGGTGGCGCCGGAACTCGGTTAAGGCCTATTACGCATACGAGCGCCAAACAACTAGTACCGATCGCCAATAAACCAATCTTGTTTTATGGAATAGAGGCGATGGCGCGAGCGGGCATTCGTGAGATAGGCATAATCGTTGGCTCGACGCGCGAAGAAATCAAATCTGCGGTTGGCGACGGCAGCCAGTTTGGAGTCAAGGTCACTTATATTCCGCAAGATGAGCCTCTCGGCTTGGCGCACTGCGTTCTGATCGCCGACAAATTTTTGGGTGATGACGACTTCATTATGTATTTGGGCGACAATATGCTCGAGCAAGGTCTTGAAGAATTCGTCAACGACTTCGAAAGCGCGCGCGCGAGCAATGCGAAAGATAAGCCTTCGGCACAGATCTTGTTGTGTCATGTTGAAGACCCACGACAGTTTGGTGTGGCCGAAGTTGACAAAGATGGACACGTGGTTCGTTTAGTCGAAAAACCAAAAGACCCGCCGTCAGATCTGGCTTTGGTGGGCGTTTATTTGTTTGACAAATCAATCAACAAGGCAGTGCGATCGATTAAGCCATCGGCGCGAGGTGAACTTGAAATCACCGACGCTATTCAGTGGCTAGTTGACAACAAACTATCGGTGCGGCACAAAGTTCTTCAAGGCTGGTGGATTGACACCGGCAAGAAAGACCCGCTTTTAGAGTGCAATCGTCTGGTTCTCGATGCGATGACTCATCGTATTGATGGAGCGGTCGACGGCGCATCGCAGATTCAAGGTCGAGTGACCGTTGAAAAAGGTGCGAAGATTTCGAATTCTCGAATTCGTGGGCCGGTGGTAATTGGGCCAGATGCAATTGTCGAAGACAGTTACATCGGGCCGTATACATCGCTCGGTAAAAACTGCCGTGTTATCAAATCAGAAATGGAGCACTCGGTTGTTCTTGACGGCAGTTCGATAATCGGCGTATCGAAACTTACAGATTCGCTGATTGGGCGAGATGTTGAAGTGATGCGCAGCGTGCAGCAACCGCGAGCGTTGCGTTTGATGCTTGGCGACGATTCGAAAGTTGAGCTTGAATAATGGCCAAAATAACCGAGTCGAGCGTGATTAAAGGTGTGCAAATCGTTGAGCCGCAGATGCATGGCGACTCGCGCGGTATTTTTATCGAAACATATCGTCGCGAATGGTTTCCACTTGGTCGCGAAATGTTGCAGGGTAACCGTGGTGATCGTCAGGCGGGTTGCATCGTTGGTTTGCACTATCACCTGCATCAAGCCGACTATTGGTATGTGCCGATCGGTATGTGTCGCGTCGTCTTGCACGATCTTCGAGTCGGCTCGCCTACGGATGGCGCGACTCAGGTAATCGATATTGGTGCGCGGGCCGACGGCACGCACGATCATCGAGGCATATTTATTCCGCCAGGCGTCGCGCACGGTTTTGCATCGCTAACCGACATGACAATTACTTATTTGGTCGACAGTTACTACAACCCGAAAGACGAACTGGGTTTGGCCTATAACGACAAAGCCGTAGAAGCCGACTGGGGTATTACAAAACCAATTTTGTCAGAGCGCGATGCGGCTAACCCGACTCGTGATGCGATCAAAGATCAGGTTCGCCCGTTCTGGCCGATGCGCACATAAGTCGATGAAAATTTTTGTAACCGGTGGTGCCGGTTTTATCGGCTCAAATTATGTGCGTTGGGTTTTTGCGAACACCGACCACGAAGTCACCGTATATGACTCGCTAACTTATGCCGGCAACTTGTCGACACTAAAAGATGTCGACGACAGCCCGAGATTCAAATTTGTAAAGGGCAATATTTGTCAACCGGGCGATGTCGAATCAGCGATGGCTGGTCACGATGCTGTCGTGCACTTTGCTGCTGAGAGTCATGTCGATAGGTCAATCGCAGGCAGCGAAGACTTTATTTTGACAAATTGTTTTGGCACTAACGTCGTTGTTGATGCGGCTCGAAGATTGAAAATCGCTCGAGTGCTGCACATTGGCACAGACGAGGTCTACGGTTCAGTCGAAACTGGCTCGTCGCGCGAGGGCGACCCACTCGAACCCAGAAGTCCATATTCGGCATCAAAGGCCGGCAGCGACTTAATCGCTCTGTCTTATTTTTCAACTCACGGAACGCCAGTAGTTGTCACTCGATGCACAAATAATTTCGGGCCTTTTCAGTATCCCGAAAAAGCAATTCCGTTGTTCACCACGAACCTGCTCGACGGCAAGAAAATACCGTTATACGGTGACGGACTCAACGAACGCGATTGGATCTATGTCGACGACCACTGTGCGGGTGTTCATCTCGCACTTGAGCACGGCAAGCCAGGTGAGATTTACAACATCGGGGCAGGCAACGAAACCGCAAATCGTGTTCTGGTCGACAAACTTTTGGCGTTATTGGGCAAGGATGAATCAAGTGTGCAATATGTAGCCGACCGGTTGGGTCACGATCGGCGTTACTCGGTAGACATCACCAAGATCACGCAACTTGGCTGGAAACGAACTCGCTCACTAGACGAAGCTCTCGAGGCGACGGTGAATTGGTATCGCGACAATCGCTGGTGGTGGGAGCCGCTGAAAGCGAAAAAGTAGTGAGAGTCTTAATCACCGGTAGTGCTGGACAACTTGGAACCGATCTAGTCGCAAGTGCTAAACATTCGGGGCTCGACGTAATTGCGACATCCCACGCTGATTTTGACATCACTGATAGAGATCTGGTTTCGCAAAAGATTGTTGGTGCGGAACCCGAAGCAATAATTCACGCGGCCGCATGGACTGCGGTAGATGCGTGTGAGTCAGATGTCAAAAAAGCGATGGCAATCAATTGTGACGGCACTGCAAACGTAGTTAGTGCGGCTCGTCAGGTCGGCGCCCGAGTCATATATGTATCTACCGACTACGTCTTTGACGGCACGAAGCCGACACCTTATATAGAGAGCGATTTGCCGAATCCTCAATCTGTATACGGTGCGAGCAAACTCGCGGGCGAGCAGCAACTTGATATGAGTCAAGATTCGGTGGTTCGTATTTCGTGGGTTTGCGGCGAGCACGGCAACAACATGGTCAAAACAATTCTGCGACTTGCAGCCACAAGTCCGACGCTGACATTCGTAAATGATCAAATTGGCTCACCAACCTTTACGAGCGACGTCGCACCCATCTTAATCGATTTCGCCACTCAGTCGCGCCCGGGTATTTGGCATGTCACCAATCAAGGTACGACTAGTTGGTTTGGTTTTGCTCAAGATGTTTTGCGTGCAGCGGAACTTGACCCGAATCGTGTTCAGCCAATTGCGACTTCAGAGTTACGTCCGCAACGCCCCGCGAAGCGCCCGGCTAATTCGGTGCTCGAGAACGCCAGAATGTGTAAGGCGAACTTGACACTGCTTGACGACTATCACATTCCGTTGAAGAGACTTGTTGATCGTTTGGCAAGTTAAGGTTGAGTCGTGGACGAAAGAATACTTTTAAAAGAGATCGAACCTGTTGCGGCTGATTTGCTCAATCGTCATTTGGGTGTCGCAAAAGAATGGTTTCCACACGAATTGGTGCCGTACAGTCGTGGCAAAGATTTTGAACCAGGTAAGCAGTGGTCGGAAAACGATTCAGACTTCGGTGATAACGAAATCAAGATGTCAGATGCAGTTCGTGGATCATTGTTCGTAAATCTTTTGACCGAAGACAATCTTCCTTATTACTTTCGCGACATTAACTCGCTATTCGGCAACGACGGCGTATATGGAGAATGGGGACGCAACTGGACGGCTGAAGAAGGTCGCCACTCAATTGTCATTCGCGACTATCTGACTGTTACACGGGCTATTGATCCGGTAGCACTTGAACGCGGACGCATGCAACAAGTCCGTGGCGGTGAAGTGCCAGCGCCACTCGACTTGTACGAGGCGATCGCTTACTTAAGTATGCAAGAACTCGCTACTCGCATCGCACATCGCAACACGGGCAAAATGATGCAAGACGAAGTTGGCGAAGCGATCATGTCGCGAGTCGGCAACGACGAAAACTTGCACTATTTGTTTTATCGTGATCTAACAACCGCAGCGATCGCAGTCGATCCATCGAACATGGTGATAGGCATCGAGCGTGCCGTTCGAACCTTTGCAATGCCAGGCACGGGCATTCCTGACTTTGAGCGGCTTTCGCGCGAAATTGCTCGGGTCGGAATTTATGATTTGTTAATTCACCACGACCAGATCTTGCAGCCAGTCATTATGCGTCATTGGAAACTTGAGCAACTTACGGGCTTGACTGACGAGGCCGAGAAGGCACGGGAAGCGTTATTCAAGCGAATTGAGCGAATCGGTAAGGTTGGCGCCAAGATGGCCTCAGACCAGGTCAGCGCCTAAGTTCGGGCATTCACAAGCGCACGAAAACCTGAGATTTAACGCCTACCTGGACAGGTCGTTGACTTGGCGAATTGCAAAGTCGTGGTTTGCGGGACTGTGTCGTTTGACATATAGTAATGAGACGGTTTGGTGGGACCGGGCGTTGAGTAACAAAGCACCGAATTCAATTATCCAAAAAACAAGGGGAACAAATGTCAACAATTGAGCAAACAACGAATGAAGTTTCGACAAATGGTTTGTCGCGACGTCATTTCATTCAGGCAGCAGCAGCAACGGGCGTCGCAGTACCGTTTGCTCAAATGATCGGTGGATCATCGGTCGGTGCGGCTGGCAAAGTTTTCAGATACGCAGCACAGGCTCAAGAAGGCCCGGCTTGCCCGTGGATGACCAAAGGTGGTTCGCTCGGCATTCTCAACGCAGTAGGTTCATGGCTTTGCGATGTTGCACCTTCTGGTGAACTCAAGCCAAGCGTCGCCACGAGTTGGAAAGGTTCGAACGGCGGTCAGACCTGGACATTCACAATTCGCACAGATGTGAAGTTCCATGATGGTTCGGCGCTTACAGCAGACGATGTTGTTTACACAATCAAGTCGCACCTCAACCCTGCAAACAAGTCGCAATCAGCGGCCCGTATTGGTGACGTTTCTGACTGTGTCAAAGTAAACGCGACGACAGTTCGCTTTGACTTGAAGAAGGCAAACGCCAACTTCCCATTCGCAGTTTCAAGCTCGAACTACGGCTTGCTTATGTTGAAGAATGGCGCGAAGGGTGACGAGTCATGGATCGCCAAAATGAATGGCACCGGCAAGTGGATTATGGTTTCGCACAAGGTCAATGAAAAGACCGTTTTCAAGCGCAACACAGACTATTTCGACAAGGCTCAGATTCCGTCGTTCGAAACAATGGAGCAGATCCAATACGTTTCACAGAGCGCCGCGATTCCAGCGTTGAAGACTGGCAAGCTCGACTCGATTCACTTGCTTTACGGCAATGAGGCAGACACGCTTCCAAAGTCGAAGTTCTACAAGACGTTGGTGCCAACGTGCGGTGGTCTCCACATGCACATGCGTGCCGACATTGGTCAGTTGACTGACAAGCGCGTTCGCGAAGCGATCGCACTGTCACTCGACCGCGTCGCTTACATCAAGGGCGTTCTTGGTGGTTACGCATTGCTTGCCAACGACTCGGTAATGGACTCGTTCCCAACTGCAGACAAGTCAGTGCCACAGCGTAAAAAAGATCTCGCTCGTGCAAAAGCACTTCTTGCAGAAGCAGGCGTGCCGAACGGCTTCAAAGTAACTCTTCAGAGTTGGAAGCGCGATGACATCGACAAGTTCACACAATTTGTCAAGTCGTCATGCAAAGAAATCGGCATTGACGTAACAGTTGACCTTGACGGCTCAGACGGAGGTGGCGCACGATGGTACGCCTACTCGGTTTACCCATCGGTCAAGGGTTCGAAGGTCGCCAACAAAGGTGAATGGCTTGCTAGCGAATTCGGTATTGCCGAATGGGCTGGTCGTCCAACTCCAGACGAGTACCTCGTTCGTGAGTGGAAGTCAACCGGTGACTGGAACCCGCACTACCTCGATGCGCCAGAGCTTGACGCAGCAGTTGATGCATGGACATCGGCTTTGACTCCAGCCAAGAAAAAGGCTGCGAGTTCATTAATTCAGAAGGCATCGCTCAAGTACACACCGATCATCATTGTTTACAACGAAACTCGCGTTTCGGTAACTTCGAACAAGGTGAAGGGTGTCGAGTTCAACCAGCAAGGTGCAAACTGGAGTTCAGGTACAAACGCTTAATTGCGAAATTGATCAAATAAAATTAATAGAACGACCGGCCTGGGTAACCAGGCCGGTCTTTCTTTTTGGGAAAAGACGATCTAAATGATTTTGCTAAACTTAAAATTTCTATGTTGAGATTTATCGTCAAGCGAATCGGGCTTTCGGTCTTGACGCTCGTCATTGTCTCGTTGATCGTGTTTTTGATGACGTCGATCATGCCAGGTGACATTGCCAAGCAAATTCTTGGTCGAGATGCGACTCCAGAGGCTTTCGAGATTTGGAACAAAGAAAAAGGCTTTGATAAACCGCTTGTGGTTCAATACGGCCGCTGGATGGGCGGAGTATTGACTGGTGATCTCGGTACTTCGTTGCAGTATGAAATGCCAGTTTCAGAGATTCTGGCCCCGGCAGCCAGCAAGTCTGCCCAATTGGCGATTGTCGCGCTGCTTTTGATTGCCCCAATCAGCATTCTGGGTGGCATCGCCGCGGCGATGAATCGAGGCAAAAAAGTTGATCGTGCCCTGACTGTCGGTGGTCTGTCTGCTGCTGTGATTCCAGAGTTTGTTTGGGCAGTTGTTTTGATTCTTGTGTTTGGTGTTGCAATTCGGGCATTTCCGGTTTCGGCGTTTCCCGATGAAGAGAACCCAAATCTGGTCAGCAGTGTTTATCACTTAATTTTGCCGTCGATTGCATTGCTGTTCGTGTTGTTCGGCTACATCTCGAGAATCACCCGTGCAGGCGTTATTGAGGCCCTTGATTCTGACTACATGCGAACAGCCGTGTTAAAGGGCTTGTCGAGAAAGACGGCGGTGTTCAAACACGTCTTGCGAAATGCACTCTTGCCGACGATCGCAGTAATCGCAACCCAAGTGCCTTACCTGGCGGGTGGCTTGATCGCAATTGAACGAGTTTTCAATTACCCCGGTTTTGGCAACATTCTGCTTGACGCTGTTATTGCACGAGACTTTCCGTTGTTGCAGACTGCAGTGTTTCTTACGGGTGTGGTAATTATCGTCTTTCAATTGATTGCCGACATTTTGTTTGCGGTTCTTAATCCGCGAATTCGACAAAAGGTGACAGAATGACCGACGAAACTTCGAAGCAAGCCAACAAACGGTTCTCAGTGAGCGAATTGCAGTTCTCAAAAAGAACAAGGCATTTATCGTCGGCGCCTCAATTCTGGCTTTCTGGGTGTTCAGTGCAATTTTCGGAAAGCTGATTGCTCGTTATGACCAAGACTTCATGGATTATGAGTACATCAACTCTGCGCCGTCTGCTAAATATTGGTTCGGTACCGACAGCAACGGGCGAGATGTTTACTCGCGCGTAATTGTCGGCTCGCGAATCATCATCGTGATCTCATTTCTTGCGACACTTTTGGGCGCCTTTCTTGGTGCGTCTCTTGGTTTGGCTGCCGGTTATCTAAAAGGCAAGTTCGACATGGTCTTGATGCGGATACTTGAAGCGATCTCGGCCATTCCGGTGATCATCATTGCGTTGTTGGCCGTTGCCGCAATCGGTAGATCTTCATCAATTATCACGATTCTGATAATTGGTTTTATTTTTACACCAAATGTGGCGCGCACTGTTCGTGCTGCGGTGTTGGGCGAGTCAGAACTTGAATATGTTGCAGCGGCAAAGTTGCGCACTGAAAAGACTGCGCACATCCTGTTTCGAGAAGTTCTGCCAAACGTATTGCCGACTTTGATCGTCGAATTCACTGTGCGACTTGGCTACGCGATTTTCGCCGTGGCGACGCTTTCGTTTTTGGGTGCCGGTCTTGAAGCCGGTTCGCCAGACTGGGGAACCCAAGTGGCTGACACTTGGTCGTTGATTTTTACAAACGTTTGGTGGCCGACGCTGTTTCCGTCACTGGCGATTGCCTCGGTTGCTGTGAGCATTAACTTGATCTCTGACGCCTTGCTCGAGGTCTTTGAATTATGACCACAACGCCAACACTTGAACTACGCAACCTTGAAGTTGCCTACACCGTGCGCGGCATCGACCGACAGGTTTTGCGTGGTGTTTCGTTTTCTATCGCCCCTGGCGAGGCATATGGGTTGGTGGGCGAATCGGGTTGTGGCAAGTCGACTGCGGCGTTTGCGGCAATGCGTTATCTGCCGCGCAATGGCAAAATAACCAAGGGTTCGATTCTCTTTGAAGGCAAAGACATTGTTGATATCAACGATGATGAGGTCGCCAAACTTCGTCGATCGGCGATTTCGATGGTCTATCAAAACCCGGCAACGGCGCTGAATCCGACTATCCGCGTCGGCAAGCAGATCGCCGAAGTATTCGAACTAAACGGCGTTTCAAGTTCTGATGCAATGATGATGGCTGAGCAAGCACTGACCAAAGTTCAGATCGCCGACCCTGCGCGAGTTCTGCGACGCTATGCACATCAATTGTCGGGTGGCATGGCTCAGCGCGTGGTTATCGCGATGGCATTGGCGTCGAATCCACGGTTGTTGGTCATGGATGAACCAACAACAGGCCTTGACGCAACTGTTGAAGCCGAAGTTCTCGATCTGGTTCGTGAATTGCGACGCGACACCGGCACCGCAGTTTTGTTCATTAGCCATAACCTCGGGGTTATTCGCAATATGTGCGACCGAGTAGGTGTGCTTTATGCAGGCGCGCTTGTCGAGCAAGGCGCCACATCAGAACTATTCTCCAGTCCAAGTCACCCGTATACGGTCGGCTTGTTGCGATGTATCCCGCGTGGTGGTTTGCATAAGAGTACCGATCGCTTAGACACAATTCCTGGTACGCCGCCGGCACTCGGCACAAACTTCGACGGCTGTGTTTTTGCCGCGCGATGCTCATTAGCCGATGACAAATGTCGAACAGCATTGCCCGAGATGGTGACGATTATTGGTTCGCATGTAGCGCGTTGTTTTCACAGTGATAAAGCAGGCTCGATGCCACGCTCGATTGAACAAATTGAATATGCACCTCAGTCGACAGGCCACAAGGCTCAAGTCGGCGACACGTTGTTGAATATCAGTCATCTGTCGAAAGTTTTCAATCAAGACGGCAGCAAGGTTCGTGTCATCAATGATGTTTCGCTGACGCTAGGTTTTGGCGAAACACTTGGCTTGGTGGGCGAGTCAGGCTCTGGTAAAACAACAATCGCCAAACTCGTGCTTGGTTTAACACCACCTGAAGAAGGTGGAGTTGTCACACTTGACGGCAAAGGTCTGGCAAAAACATTGAGTCATCGCGATGTAGCGGACGTCGGAGCAATGCAGATCGTCTTTCAGAATCCTGATCAGGCTCTAAACCGGCGCCATAGTGTGACACGAATTGTGAGCCGAGCAGTAGAGAGATTGCGTAAATTCAGTTTGACCGCGGCGATTGCGCGCGCTCAAGAACTTTTGTCAGGCATGCGTGTCGATGCTTCGCTTCATAGCGTGCGACCAGTGCAATTATCTGGTGGCTTGAAGCAGCGCGTTGCAATTGCTCGCGCGTTTGCTGGCGCGCCTCAAATTGTTGTGTGTGATGAGCCGACGTCAGCACTCGACGTTTCGGTTCAGGCTGCAATTCTGAATTTGCTGGTCGACTTGCAGAAAAAAGATCAGACAAGTTTCATCTTCATTTCACACGACTTAGGCGTGGTGCGGTATATCTCTGACAAGATCGCCGTGCTCTATTTGGGTCGTGTTGTCGAGTTTGGTACTTCGCAGCGTGTGTTCAGTGGACCATTCCACCCGTATACCGAGGCGCTGTTGTCATCGGTGCCGAATATCGATGGGTCGACGCGCAAGCGAATACCGCTGACTGGCGTCGTGCCAAGCCCGAGTAATCCACCAAGTGGATGCGTGTTGAACCCAAGGTGCCCGCGAAAAGCTGGTTCGGGTTACGAGACGCTCTGCGAAACTGAAGAGCCAAATTTGACCGAGGTCGAACCCGGTCACTTCATGCGTTGCCACGTGCCGGTGGCAAAACTAAAGCAACTACAAAACTAGGCGCGCATGCGCGAACCCGATGGGTCGAGAACGGGTTCGAGTTGCAAAGATGCCTTTTGCATCTTGCCGATGATTTCAA
>RFMT01000158.1 GCA_009927565.1 Acidimicrobiia bacterium | reverse complement strand
ACGGTGAGCAAACCAACCACCGATGCCGATCATCAGTGCGCTGGCGAGAACTCCAGAAAATTCAACAAGCGCAAAATACCAAGTCGAAACTCGCACGCTTTTTTCGTGGGCGGCGAACAACGATCGATTCGAGATTTTGAACTTACGCTTGACTTCGTCTTCTTGGGCGTATGCCTGAATTACGCGAACGGTTGTGATGCCCTCTTGTAGAGCCGAAAGGTTTGCGCCGACACGCTCGCGCACAGTTAAATAAGCACGGTTTGAGTCGCGCTGAAATTTGATTGAAGAAAACACCAGCATCGGCATAACCAACAGGGCGACAATCGTCAATTGCCAACTGAGAAACAGCAAAACGACGATTGAGAAAACTAGCATCAGAACAGCCGACAAAAATTGCAACAAACCCCACTGGACGAGTTCTGACATTGACTCGATATCTGCCGTCATACGGGCAACGAGAACACCCGCTTTGTTGCGATCGTAGAACGCCATCGACTGACGCTGCATTTGCTTAAAAACGGCGAGTCGCAATAATCGCAAGAATGACTCACCGGTGCGGTTAACGAATACAAAAAGCAACCGACCGAAAACATATGTAAACGAAACAACAATCAGATACAAAACCACCGACAGATTCAGTGCACCGAAATCTCGCGCTCTGATGCCCGCGTCGATGCCGTGGCGCACGATCACGGGCGCCGAGAGTGTTGTCGCCGTCGTGACCATGACGCAACCAAATGCGATATACATCGTCTTGCGAAATGGTGCCGCCATCTTGAACACACGACCCAAAATTGTGCGGGCTTGGGCACGACTCAAGCGATCTTCGTCGCTTACCCCACCTGCATGCCACATGTTATTTAGCCTCGACTTTTGCCGTGTCGCCCTTGGTTTGCTGCATGCTCGCAAGAACCTCGCGATAGCGAGAATTCGTTGCCACTAGTTCTTCGTGTTTGCCAACCGCCGCAACTGTTAGGTCATCGATAAACACAACGCGTGAGGCCAACGCGATCGTGCCAGGTCGATGGGCGATCACAATCGTGGTGCGACCCGACATCACCGTGCGCATCGCATCACGAATTTCGCCTTCTTTGCTTGGGTCGACCGCACTTGTCGCGTCGTCGAGCACCAACACTCGTGGGTCAGAAATAATCGCGCGTGCGATTGCGATGCGCTGGCGCTGACCACCAGAAAGCGAAAACCCTCGCTCACCGATGACGGTGTCGTAACCGTTTGGAAGTTGCAAAATAAATTCGTGTGCGCCAGCGAGTTTCGCCGCCCGCTCTAGGTCGGCTTGCGCCGCATCGGGTTTGGCAAATGCGATGTTGCTTTTTACTGAATCGTTGAACAACACAGTGTCTTCGAAGACGACGCCAATTTGTTGACGTAGATCGCGAAGTTTAAGTTTGCGAACATCGACGCCGTCTAAGTAGACGTGCCCACTGTTGGTGTCATAAAAGCGCAAGAGCAACCGCGCCACTGTCGACTTGCCCGACGCAGTTGCGCCAACGATTGCAATCGACTCGCCCGCTGCAATTTCAAGATTGAAATTCTTAAGCACGGGTCGCTCGGCGTCGTAGCCAAACTGCACATGGTCAAATTTGATCGTGCCAAGTTGTTTGCCATTTTGTGACGGCAAATCACGTGCAATCGGCGGGTCGGTAATTGCAGAGCTAGTCGACAAAACTTCATGAATGCGCACAAGCGCTGACGCCGCACGCTGACCAAGGGCGATAATCATGCCGACGTTGCGCAGTGGCCACACCAAAAGTGTGAGGTAAACATTGAACGCAACAAGATCGCCGATCGAGATTTGACCTGACAAAACCCGATGGCCACCGACGCCGAGCACGCCGACGGCGCCGAGCGCGGGCAAAATATCGATCGCCGGCATGAAGTTGCTGCGAATTTTTGCCGCCTTCATTGACTCGGCATAAATATCGTCGGCTTCTTTCGAAAGTTTGTCGAATTGCACTTGTTCGGCGCCAAAACCCTTGACAACGCGCACACCTGCGACAGACTCTTCAACGACGTTGGCAAGTTGTGCCTGTTCTGCCTGCACAGCGAGCGATGCAGGGTGAATGCGATTGCTAAATCGGCGTGCCGAAAGATTGACAAATGGCAATGGTGCCATCGCCACGATCGCCAGAATCGGGTCGGTTATGAACAAGATCGTTGCCACGGCAATAATCTGAATCACGTTCGACATCGTGATCGGAATCATCACGATGAAGCCCTGAATTTGCATCAGGTCGCTCGACGCGCGACTCATCAACTGGCCAGTTTGTGCCTTGTCGTGATAGCCAATATTTAAATCGAGAACATGACTAAAAAGACGTTCACGCAAGAGCGTTTCAGCCCAACGGCTTTCACGAAATGCGACGTAACGACGAAAACCAGAAAGGACACCCGTCAGAACGCCAAGTCCGGCGATGATCAAAGACCACTGCAACAGCGGACCGCTTTTTTCGATGCCCTCGTTGATTGCGAGTTTTGTAACTTGCGGAATTGCAACTTTAAACGCGGCCCAAGATGTGCCAATCAGACCCCCGATAATTAGATTGCGACGCTGATCGCGCAACAAGCCACGAAGCAGTTTCCAACCTTCACTGCGTTGTGCTTGCTCAAATTCGAGGCGCGCCGATACCTCTGAGTCTGTTTCGCTTACCGACATCGATTAACTCGCGCTCGGTGAAAGAGTTTCAACGCACTGCCAGAAGTTAACTTCGGGGTCGAAGGCGACAATTGCCAACGACGAAGTAGTAACGCCGTTGTCGAAATATTTCTTAATTGTCGCGCGACAATTTGAGACGCTGCCGTGCACAAAAAGTTGATCGACGACTTCGTTCGGTATTGAGGCAACAGCACCTTTGCGATCGCCCGCCTTCCAGAGATCCCACATTTGTTGCAGCATTTCACCGCGACCAAGCCATTTGTGAAACTCTGCGTAAACAGGCACGGTTAAGTAAGCGGCGATCAAACGCTTTGCCGACTCGCGAACAAGATCGGCGTTTTCGCTCGGGCAGACAAAAATTCGTGCGACGATTTCGCGCTCGCCAGGGTTTTGTGATTTCTTCGCACCTTCGTTTACTACGGCGGCGACTTTAGTTACATCGTCGGCCGACAACCAGTTGATGATCGCACCGTCGGCTTCACGACCGGCGAGTTTCAACATGCCTTCGCGCAAAGCCGCGACCAAAATTTGTGGCTTTATTTCAGGGCGAATGCCAAGGCGAAAACCGTCAACGTTGAAAGTGTCGTATTGCTTTGTAATTTTCTCGCCGGTCATTGCGTCTTGCAAAAATCGCACGACGTCACGAACTTTTTTATACGGTTCGACGAACGGAATTGCATTCCATTTTTCGACGATCACATTGCTCGACGAACCGATGCCAATTGCAAATCTGCCGGGTGCGGCATCCGCCATCGTCGCCACACTTTGGGCCATCAATGCCGGTGATCGTGTGTACGCCGGCACGATCGCAGTGCCGAGTCGCAAGCGCGGCTCCCATGCGGCGGCCATCGCGAGTGGCGTGAATGCATCGGAGCCATCGGCTTCGGCTGACCAAATGTCGGTGTAGCCGAGATCAGCGAGTTTTTTATAATTTTCGCGTTGAGCGTGCAGGTGGCCGGGCAATGGCACTGTCATTCCGGGTCGTTGTTGCACGAGTTAATTCTTCCACTTTCGTGCTTTGCAACTT
>RFMT01000226.1 GCA_009927565.1 Acidimicrobiia bacterium | reverse complement strand
CCAAGATGTTTATCTCTCGTGGGTATGAGTTCAAAGTTGTCGATCTGTTGTTGACCAATTTTCATATGCCACGCACAACTCTGTTGATGATGATCGAGGCCTTTGTCGGCTCGCGCTGGCGTGATCTTTATTCAGTGGCAATTGCCGAGCGATATCGCATGCTTTCGTTTGGTGACGCCATGCTTTTGAATCGCCATCTGTAACGGCGTCAATGTTTATAACAAGCATCTAGATACCGTGTAGACGCATGTTTGCCGTCAAATTTCGTGAGACTGCACGCGACCAATCGGCACGCGCTGGCATTGCAACAACCCATAGAGGCGAATACGAAACACCTTGCTTCATGCCAGTCGGCACTCGTGGAGCAATTAGACATTTAAGTGCGCAAGATTACGAAGAACTTGGTGCGCGCATCGTGTTGGGCAATACCTACCACTTGATGCTTCGACCTGGTGCACAAATTGTTTCAGACATGGGAGGCTTGGGTGCTTTTGCGGGCTGGAAGGGACTGACCCTTACTGACTCGGGTGGCTTTCAAGTTTTTTCATTGAATCCAGATGTCGACGATGAAGGTGTTTCCTTCAGGTCAACCTATGACGGTTCAATGCACAGATTTACTCCAGAATCAGCGGTGATCACCCAGCAACTTCTAGGTGCTGACATTCAAATGGTTTTAGATGTCTGTGCTTCGTTACCTGCTTCTGATGATGTAATCAAACTCGCGCTGAAACGCACCTCAAATTGGGCAGCGCGAGCAAAGGCAACCCACACGCGATCTGATCAAAGTTTGTTCGGCATAGTACAAGGTGGCATTGACCCGCATTTGCGAAAAGAGAGCGCAGAAATAACTGCCAACTTAGAGTTTGATGGTTACGGAATCGGTGGCTTGTCGGTAGGCGAGACTCGTGAAGAAATGTTGGTTGCACTTTCTGCGGCAATTGAACATTTGCCGAAAGATCGTCCGCGATATTTGATGGGAGTTGGCGATCCTGCTTCATTGGTTGAGGCAGTGAATCTTGGTGTCGATCAGTTTGATTGTGTGATGCAGACTCGAATCGGTCGCCACGGTACTGCTCTCACCTCGGTCGGCAAACTGAACATCACCCGGGCTGAGTTCTCAACAAGTCAAGACCCGATAGATCCAAAATGTACGTGCCCAGTTTGTAAGCGACACACGCGAGGGTACATTCGTCATCTTTTTCAAGTCAACGAACCGACGGCTGCACGGCTGGTCTCGATTCACAACATTGCGTTCACTTTGAACTTGATGCAGCAAATGCGAGATGCAATTTCAATCGGTGAATTCTCAAGTCTGCGCAAGTCGTTATTGGCCGTATGGGCAGACACTGCAAACGACAAGGCGTAACCCCTAGACTTGCTTGCTATGTCTTTAACTATTGATTCGTTGTTTTCGACCAATATTCCGCGACTTTTGGCAGCGACCGCAGACGAGCAGGCGTCGAATCCGATTCTGGGTTTCTTACCTCTTGTTCTAATTTTTGCGGCAATGTATTTCTTGCTGTTGCGACCACAACGCAAGCGTCAGAAAGAAACTGCGAACTTACAAAAGAGTATTGCAGAGGGCGACGAAGTGGTGCTGAACTCAGGCATTTATGGTTTTGTTTCTGCGGTCGAAGACGAATGGCTGTGGTTAGACATTGCCGATAAGGTCGAAATTCGCGTCGCCAAGGGCTCTGTTGCTCGCAAAGTTTCGGCGAATTCAAAGCCGACCGAGTAATTCTCTGAGACTTTTTGACAGACTGCTTGAAGATAAATGAATAGACGTCGCCACATCATTTCGCTGACGTTGTTGATTGCGTTCGTCATGTCTGGGCTCGTCGCGAATCTTGTAGCCGGAAACACGCCAGCACTTGGTCTCGACTTGCAAGGTGGTGCTTCTGTTACTTTGCAACCAGAAGGAGAATTCGATGCAACAAGTCTCGATGTTGCCGTTGAAATCATCCGCGCTCGAGTCGACTCAATTGGCGTAGCCGAGCCAGAAATTATTTTGCAAGGTAGCACCGTCGTTGTCAACCTGCCTGGAGTAAAAGATCAGCAACAGGCTCTCGACATAGTCGGACGCACTGGCGAACTTCTGTTGCGTCCCGTATTGCAATCAGGCATTCTGAATCAAAACCCAGACACAAGTGTTCCGACGAGCGAAACTACTTTGCCGACCAGTGAAACAACATTGCCTGAGTCAACCACCGACTCTTCAGAAGATGGGGCTGGTTTAGTTTCAGGTGGGCCTGGCGCGTCAAAAGTAATTTCGACTCCGACAACTGTTGCTGCTACTGCCACGACAGTGACTGAAGCGTCAACGCCAGTGTCTACAACCGAAACGCAAGACGCTGACCCAGCAATTGGTTTGGGTGATGATCCCAACGATCCAACTCAGACAGTTTTATTGCTCGATAAACAGGGGGTTGCATATGTCGTTGGGCCCGCTGGTGCGTCTGGCAAGGTTTTCAAGAATGATGCGCGCGCCGACGTACAAACGGGTCAGTGGGCTGTCGTCGTTGGTTTGCGAAGTGGACCAGATGGTGATCAATTATGGAACAGGCTTGCCGCAGCATGTTTCAACAAAACTGCCGAATGTCCAACCGGACAACTCGCAATGGTGCTTGATGGCACCGTCATCTCTGCACCAACCGTGAACGAACCTGAATTCACTGGCGGAACTGTGCAAATCACTGGTTCGTTCACGCCCGAAGAGGCTCGTGATCTGGCAAAAATTCTTGAGTTCGGTGCGGTTCCGGTACGTTTTGGTGTCTCGCAAGCACAAACTGTGTCGGCAACATTGGGCTCAGATTCGCTGCGAGCCGCTCTGATTTCTGGAGTCGTCGGCATGTTGTTGGTTGCTTTGCTGTTGTTCGCTTATTACAGACTGATGGCTCTTTTCGTGCTTGCAGGTCTAAGCGTCTCTGTCGCATTTTTGTGGAGCGTGATTTCTTTTCTTTCTCGCACCAATGGTCTTGCACTTTCGCTTTCAGGCATCGCCGGAATTATCGTTTCGATCGGCATCGCAGTTGACTCTTATATTGTTTTCTTTGAGCGTATTAAAGACGAAATTCGCGTAGGAAAGACTCTTAAAAATTCTGCATTGCGTAGTTTTGAGTCGGCATGGCGCACAATCGTTGCAGCCGATACGGTGTCGTTTATAGCCGCGATTGTTTTGTGGTATTTGACCGTCGGTTCGGTTCGCGGCTTTGCATTTTTCCTGGGTATTTCTGCTCTTACTGACATTCTTGTTACGTTCTTCTTTACGCGAAGCGCTGTTCTTCTTTATGCACGCTCAAAAGGCGCGCAAGGTCGCAAGATTCTTGG
>RFMT01000144.1 GCA_009927565.1 Acidimicrobiia bacterium | reverse complement strand
ACTGTCTGGAGCAAATCTTCGTGCCAGTGGAGTCGATTGGGACTTGCGCCGGGATACCCAATTGCCGATGGCGTGGAACAAAGCGGACTGGAAAGTGTGGACGCATCCCGATGGCGACAGTTTCGCCCGTTGTTGGATTCGCCTGCAAGAAACTCGTGAATCAACAAAAATTGTCGACCAACTATTGGGTTCGATACCAGCAGGACCAGTTATGGCCAAGGTGCCAAAAATCATCAAAGTGCCAGAGGGTGAAGCTTGGGTTTCAACTGAGAACCCACTTGGTGAGATGGGCTACTACATCGTTTCTCGCGGTGATCTTGGTCCGTTCAGAGTAAAAATTCGCTCGGCAAGTTTCAACAACATTTCAATTACTCCGTGGTTGTTGCGCGGCGTGTATGTGCCAGACATCGTCACGATTTTGGCCTCCCTGTATTTCATTCTCGGAGATATTGACCGATGAGCGCGATACTCGCTGAAGTGCCCTATTGGGGACAGTCATTGTTGCGCGTACTTGGTGGACTTGTCGCTGTGCTTCTGCCCGCCGGCACGATCGTTTATGTTTTCTTGTTCAAGATGATGTCATTTATGCAAAGTCGTCTGGGCCCGATGGAAGCAGGCCCGTACGGCTCGATGCAATTGTTTGCTGAAGTAGGCAAGTGGTTGCAAAAAGAAGACATCGTTCCGGATCGCGCCGACGCTCGAATTTTCAAAATGGCACCTGTGATTGTCCTGCTGAGCACGTTCTTGCTAGTCGCCGTTGTGCCTTTTGGCCCAGATGTATGGTTCACAGATTTCGAAACAGGAATCTTCTATGCGCTCGCTGTTTCGTCAATTTCGGTTCTAGGTATTTTGATTGCTGGTTGGTCGAGTGCCAACAAATATTCACTACTCGGTGGTCTGCGTGCGGCGGGTCAATTGATCGCTTATGAACTGCCGATGGTTTTGGCCGTGATCGGTGTTGTTATTCAGGCAGGAACGATGAACCTACAGAAAATCGTTGTTGCACAAAACTCTGGCTCAATGTTCGGCATCGACACCTTCGGGCATCCATATCTGATCAGTCAATTCGTCGGTTTTATCATCTTCATGATCGCGATTCAGGCCGAACTCACTCAAGCACCATTTGACATGCCGATCGCCGAGAGCGAACTTGTCTCGGGTTACATGACCGAATATTCGGGCTTTCGTTTCTTGATTTTCTTTATCGGCGAATTCGCGACCGCTGGCGTTTTCGCGATGATTGCGTCTGTGCTGTTTCTCGGTGGCTGGGGTATTCCGTTTTCGTGGTTTGGCTGGACATCAATCGACTCGATTGACAACTGGATGAACATTGTTGGACCATTGATTATGTTGACCAAGATGATGTTATTGGCCTTCATCATCATGTGGATTCGTTTTAGTTACCCTCGACTGCGCGAAGATCAACTTCAGCGCTTCGCGTGGAAGGGTTTGATTCCGGTTGCCTTGCTCAATATCGCAGTCACATCGATTCTGAAGGTGGTGTTCTAATGCCAAAAGTTCCTGGACTGGTAAAAGGTCTTGGCGTAACGCTCGGCACTTTGTTCAACACCGCGACAAAGGGCTCGAACACAGTTCAATATCCGCACGAGAAAGAGACTCCACCCATTCGGTCTCGTGGAGTAATTGCACTTCACCAAGACAACTGCACTTCATGCATGTTGTGTTCTCGTTCGTGTCCTGACTGGTGCATTTATATTGAGGCGCACAAAGAACTGGCGCCTCCTCGTCGTGAGGGCGGCAAGCCGCGTCAGGTTAATTTGCTCGACCGATTCGACATTGATTACGCACTGTGCATGTACTGCGGCATCTGTGTTGAGGTTTGCCCGTTTGATGCTTTGTTCTGGAGCCCCGAATACGAATATTCTGAACCGAACATTGCCGACCTACTTCATGACAAAACAAAACTGAGTGAGTGGATGGAAACAGTTCCTGAAGCCCCTGCGCTCGAAGCTGGCGCCGACAAGAAGAAGAAATAGCAAGAAGGACCAACAGTTGTGATCGCTCAAAACGTCGGTTTCTGGATAATCGCAGTTTTGATGGTCGTGTCTGCGTTGCGAGTCGTCACAACAAACAACGTCGTA
Source organism: Acidimicrobiia bacterium (assembly GCA_009927565.1). Classification (GTDB taxonomy): domain Bacteria; phylum Actinomycetota; class Acidimicrobiia; order Acidimicrobiales; family Ilumatobacteraceae; genus BACL27. The sequence continues at coordinate 38 of RFMT01000144.1, read as the reverse complement.
CATGCGGCGCTGTGGTTGGTAGTTGTGCTGGCCGGTGC
>RFMT01000117.1 GCA_009927565.1 Acidimicrobiia bacterium | reverse complement strand
GATGCCACTGGCTGTTGCAGGGTTGTCGGGCTCAGGTTCAACAGCACTTCGATCTGTTGTTCTGTACATGATCGTCTATGCGGCGACAAATCTCGGTGTGTTCGCGATAATTCTTGCCGTTTCAAATAAGACGCGTAGTGGAGAGATTTCTAGTTATGGCGGCTTGTTCTCTTATGCTCCGACGCTTGGCGTGTTGATGACCTTGTTCTTGGCATCGTTGGCCGGCATTCCACCACTCGGCGGATGGATCGCCAAGTTTGTTGCATTTCAGTCGTTGATTCAGTCGCAATCGTCATGGGGTTATGCCTTGGCAGTTGTAGGTGCTGTTAATTCGGTGATTGCGTTTGGTTACTACGGCAATGTGATGCGCGAAATCTGGATGCGACCAGTTCCCGATAGTGACACAACATTGATTTCGTTGCCGGGAAGTTTGAAATTGGCGTTAGTTATCACCACCCTCGCAACTCTTGTGTTTGGCGTTCTGCCTGGCGTTGGTTTGCAATTTGCTGATCTGGCTGAAATCGCCGGTGCAATCATTAGATAGAGAGATTTCTGCCGCCATCGTCGCGGCTGGTGGGGCAATTTCGTTTGAAAAATTCATGGAGTTGGCTTTGTATGCGCCAACCGGGTTTTATTCAACTCAAGGTCGGGCTGGCAGACGCGGTGACTTCATCACATCGCCCGAAGTTGGGCCTTTGTTTGGTGCGGTTGTCGCCAACGCTGTCGACGCAAAATGGCGACAACTCGATCGTCCTGAGAAGTTTGAACTTGTCGAAGTAGGTGCAGGTCCGGGCACTCTTGCTCGCAGTATTTTAAATTCCGAACTCGAGTGTCGAGATGCGTTGAGTTATATCACGGTCGAAGTTTCTGATGTTCAGCGGCAGTTGCACACTGCCGAGATGCACTCGCAATCAACAATGCCTACTGGGCCAATTGTCGGCATGATAATTGCAAATGAGTTGCTAGATAATTTGCCGTTTCGTTTGTTCGTTTTCGACGGTTTTTGGCAAGAAGCATTTGTCGCCAAACGAGATGAATCCTTTGTTGAGGTGTTGTGCAAAGTCAATGACACACCAGAGTGGTTGCCACATGTTGCCCCGCATGGCGCGCGGGTGCCAGTGCAGAGTGCTGCTGCAAAATGGCTAACTCGCAGTCTCGAATTATTGCAATCGGGGTCGATCACCATTTTTGATTATTGTTCGACGAGTTCTAATGCGATCGTTAGTCCGTGGCGAGATTGGCTACGTACGTATCGTCAGCATGAACTAGGCGAGCATTATCTTCGTCATCCAGGGTCGCAAGATATTACAAGTCATGTGATGGTCGATCAGTTGCAGTTGGTATGTCAAGCCAATCGTGTTGAAACTCAGGCAGACTGGCTGATTCGCAACGGCATCAATCAACTCGTTGACGATGGCCGAAAATATTGGCAGGCAAATGCAGCCAAGCCTGATGTTAAGGCAATGAAGATGCGTAGCCGAGTTAGCGAATGTGAAGCACTTTGCGACCCGACTGGTCTCGGCAATTTCAAAGTGCTCGAATGGCACAAATAATCAAACCCAAGACCCCTTGCTAAATCCACCTACTGTAGAGACATAGATTCAAATAGTTTGAGATTTAAATGGCTGAGTTGAGACCAGAGATATCGATTTGTATTCCGACCTATAACGGCGAGCAATACATTGCGCGCACGATTCAAAGTGTTCTTGATCAGACGTTTTCTAATTTTGAAATTATTGTTTCGGACGACGGCTCAACTGATAAAACTCTTCAAATAGTTAGATCATTTAATGATCCCCGTATCGCTCGTATCGACTCACTGTCAAAAGTCGGCGCTGAGGCCAACTGGAACAATTCTGTTGCTAACGCTCGAGCAGATCTTGTTAAATTGGTCTGCCAAGACGACTTGCTTTATAGGCATTGTCTACAGACAGAATTTGAAGCAATGTCGGTTTCGGCAAATCAGGATGTTGCTTTTTGCTTTAGTTTGCGCGACTTTGTGACTCC
>RFMT01000100.1 GCA_009927565.1 Acidimicrobiia bacterium | reverse complement strand
AAAAAATCGATTTATTAAAGGCCGACGAGTCGCCAGTTCTGATCAGAAGAAGCTCTCAAAGACTCAGATGCTTCGCAAAATCGTTCGCAGTGGTGGCAATCCGATCGGTGAGCCAATGGCTATCACCTTTCGCAAATCGGCGTTTGAGAGAGTTGGCAAATTTCACGGAGATTATGTCATCGACTTAAGCATGTGGGTCGATCTTTTGACGGTCGGATCGGCTCTGTTCATTCCGAGTCGTCTATCGGCTTTTCGTATCAGCAAAACCTCTTGGACATCGAGCCTGAAGAAATCACAATTTGAGTCTGTTAGATCGCTTGCAAAGAAAATTCGTCTCGAAAATGAAGATTCTGTGTCTTGGTTAGATCTAGTTCGTGGGCAAGTCGTCGGTCTATTCAGGGCGCCTGTGCGCCAATTTGCTTCGCAGATAATTTTACTGTGTGACCGGTTTTTCTGGTCGGCTCGTTAGCCAAGCGCCAAAAATTACGATCAGCATTCCGACAATAGAAAGCAAAAGGATCTTTTCGTCGTTGAACAGAACGCCAAGAAAAGTGCCGACGATCGGTGTGAAGTAAGTCGGGATCATTGACCTCACTGGCCCCGTGCGTTTCAGTAGCGTACCAAAAAGCAAAAATGCGATTCCTGAGCCAAGTGCGCCAAGAAATACCGTCGCACTAATCATTTTTAAAGAAAACGTAGTTGAGAGCATGGCGACTACTCCGAGAGGTGCCGAGAACAAAGTTGAAATTGCGACAACGCGAAGCATTAGTGCGGCTGGTGAATAGATGGCTTGCAGTGGTCGAGCAATATTCAGACCGACTGCGTAACACAAGAGCGCAAGTGTTAAATAGACAATTCCTTTGACGTCGGCGGATCCTCCGTCACGAATTGATGGTGCCGCTATCAAGAAAATTCCTACGAAGCCAACTAGGACGGCAAACATACGTCGCGTCGACGGTGCTTTACGCACCCAGATCGCAGTAATGATCGCAACGACAACGGGCAGCGCACCATTCATCATTCCGGCGATGCTGCTAGCAACAGTCTGCTCTGCGAGAGGAAACAAAAGAAAAGGTAGTGCCATCCAAATCAAACCCAAAATTAAAAGTCGTGGAAGATGGCGACGTTCGAACTTTTGGCGGGATCCAGGTACAAAAAATAACGCAACCATTCCAAAAAATGAGCGACCGAATGGCACGAAAGTCGCCGGAGCATCGCGGATGATGATGTCAATTAGTAGAAACGAAGAACCCCAGGTAAGTGCCATTCCGAGGGCTAGTAGCCATTCAAACCATCCGAATTGCAGGTTCGTATCATCTCGAGTTTGCATGGTGCCGTTGGCTGGTTTCTCAGTATCTGAAGAATGTGTGTTTTTCATCGCGGTTTACTATTCTCGCCGATAGGCATTCAAACATACGGTTCTGAATCGAGGGACGAATGAATAATGAGGTTCATGCGATTGATGCGCTGTCATACGAGCAAAGAAAGTTTCCTCCTTCAGCCGAATTCAAAGCGAATGCAATCGTTTCGAATCAGAGTTTGTATCAGGAGGGCGAACGTGATTTAGAGGCCTATTGGGCGCGCCATGCTCGCGAACTTATCTCTTGGGCTCAGCCGTTCACCAAAACCCTTGAGTGGGATTTGCCGTATGCCGAATGGTTCAGCGACGGCACTTTGAATGTTTCATATAACTGCCTCGATCGTCATGTGCTTGCTGGTCGCGGCGACAAAGTTGCGTTTTACTGGGAGGGCGAACCTGGTGACTCACGCGTTATCACTTACGCGCAATTGCTGAATGAGGTGCAACGATTTGCCAATGTCTTAAAGAATCTTGGTATCAAAAAAGGTGATCGCGTAAACATTTATTTGCCGATGATTCCAGAAGCGGCAGTTGCAATGTTGGCGTGTGCACGAATTGGCGCAGCCCACAGCGTCGTCTTTGGCGGTTTCTCATCACAGTCTCTTTCTGACCGAATCAACGATGCTGAGGCGAAACTTTTGATCACTGCGGATGGCGGTTGGCGTCGGGGTGAAGTTTTTCCGCTGAAGTCGCAAGCCGATGAGGCATTGAAGTCGACCAAGACGATCGAACACGTCGTTGTCGTGAAGCGTGGCAACAATGAAGTTTCGATGACTCCCGGACGCGATATCTGGTATCACGAAGCGATGGCTAAAGCAGATGCGATTTGCGAGGCCGAACCAATGGAAGCTGAACACTTGCTGTTTTTGCTTTATACATCTGGCACAACCGGCAAACCCAAAGGCATCATGCATACAACTGCTGGTTATTTGACGCATGTGACGACGACGTTCAAGTATGCGTTTGATCACAAGCCAGAGACAGATATTTTTTGGTGCACTGCCGATGTCGGTTGGGTTACTGGTCATAGTTACATCGTCTACGGGCCACTGGCGAATTGTGCGACTCAGATTATGTACGAGGGTGTGCCCAACTTTCCTGCAAACGATCGAATCTGGCAAATCATAGAAAAATACAAGGCAACTATTTTTTATACCGCTCCAACTGCAATTCGTACTTATATGAAGTGGGGTGCGCAAGAACCAAAGAAACACGATCTAACGTCGTTGCGCTTGATCGGCACGGTAGGTGAGCCAATTAATCCTGAAGCATGGATTTGGTACCACGAGAACATTGGTGGTTCGCGCTGTCCGATCATCGACACTTGGTGGCAAACAGAAACTGGCGGAATGATGATTACTCCGTTGCCTGGAGTTACTGTTACAAAACCAGGCTCGGCAACTTTTCCGCTGCCGGGCATTGGTGTCGAACTTGTTGACGAACACGGCGACAGAGTCACTTCTGGTGGAGGCTATTTGACGCTGACAACACCTTGGCCCGGAATGTTGCGCGGTATCTGGGGAGATCAAAAGCGCTATCGCGAGACATATTGGAGCAGATTTCCTGGTCGATACTTTGCAGGTGACGGCGCAAAACTCGACAGCGACGGATATTTATGGTTGCTCGGTCGAGTCGATGACGTCATGAATGTCTCTGGTCACCGTATTTCGACAACAGAAGTTGAGTCGGCACTAGTTTCACATCCGAGTGTTGCCGAGGCGGCTGTTGTTGGTGCCAATGATGCGATGACAGGTCAGGCGATTATCGCCTATGTGACGCTGCGTGGTGGGTTGGAAGTTGACGAAAAAGTTTTACGCGAGCACGTCGCCAAAGAAATTGGTCCCATTGCTAAGCCGAAGATGATCTTTTTTACACCTGACTTGCCGAAGACTCGAAGCGGCAAGATCATGCGCAGACTTTTACGTGACGTTGCCGAAGGTCGAAATATAGGTGACACCACGACGCTTGCTGACGCCTCGGTAGTCAGCGAATTGCAACGTCGGGCGGCCGAGACTCCAACTGAAGATTAGAAATTTTGTCGCGTTAGTCGCGAAAATTTATAAATTGCAGTGGTAGGTCGAGATTTGCTGCGCGCAACATTGCAATTGTTTGTTGAAGGTCATCGCGCTTTTTTCCGCTGACTCTGAGTTGGTCACCTTGAGTCTGGCCGGAAACACCTTTTGGCCCTTTCTCTTTAATCAGTTTGTTGATCTCGCGTGCTTTATCGGCTGGCACACCCAACTTTTATGGTTACGACCTGACGCACGCTTTCGCCGGTTGCTTGTTCAATCTTTCCCCAATCCAAACTCTTTAACGAAATGTTTCGTTTGACGAAGCGCTCTTCAAGCAAAACTTTGAGTGCTCGCAATCTGTCCTCGCTTGAGGTTCTAAGGGTCAATACAAGATCTTTCTGTTCAATTTCAGAATTCGTATCTTTGAAGTCGTAGCGATTCGCGAGTTCGCGCTGGGCTTGGTCGATTGCATTTCGCAATTCTTGGCGGTCAACTTCTGAAACAACATCAAAACTTGGCATGGGGAAACGATACCT
>RFMT01000119.1 GCA_009927565.1 Acidimicrobiia bacterium | reverse complement strand
ACAACTAACTTGACCGCAAAACTTGAACTCTTACCGGTCAGTGCAATTTTTTTAGTGTGGGCGACGATGCTCTTGGCTGCATCTTCAACAAAAATGTAGTTACGCGAGGTCTCAAGCGGTACGAACAAATTCAACGGTTGACGACGCAAAACCGAAAAACAAATCGTTGAAATTAAACCTTGGTTCTTTGCCAAATCTTGCCGTGCACCATAGACATTTGAAATGCGACCAACTAAAACTCGAATACCGTTCTTGACCGCGAAATTTCTCAGCAGGTCTTCTTGATGGATCTTTGCATCGCCATAACTGGTCAATGACTTTGGTTGGGTCAATTCAGTAAACGGAGGATTTTTGCTGCCCCCGTAAACGGCACCAGCCGAAGAAGCAAAAAATATCGTGCCATTTTGTTTTGCTGATGCTGACAAGTTTGATTGAAGTGCCTGCAAGAAACTTTCAAACACAGCATTTTCGGCTTGCATCTGATCTGGCGCGCTGTTCAGAGTTCCACGACCCGCACACCAATAAATCGTCCAATCGTCGTTAGCAACCAACGAAATAAACGACTGACACTCTGTAGCAAGTTGAGATGCCACACGCGAGCTGTCATGCCATTCAAATTTCTGGTTAGGGACAAAAACCTCGGCAAAACTTACGAGATGCTGCTCGACACTTCGACCGAGAAGTCCGCCTCTACCGATTACCCAAGTTTTCATTAACGAGATTTTTTGCTGTTGCGTGCTCGAGTCAAAGCATCGTTGTTCGGATTGGATCGAATCAAATAGAGCGGGCGGCCAATTGCGTTTCTGACGACTACCCCGAGATATTCAGCCAAAATTCCAAGTGATAACAAAATGACACCGCTCGTGGTCGAAACAATAATCACGACCGTCGTCCAGCCTGCGACCAAGTCACCGTCGACAACTCGCCCATAAAGCACGTATGCCGCATACAACACGCCAAAAAGAAACGAGAACGAGCCAATGATGCTGACAAGCCGCAAAGGTCGAGTACCTGAACTCAGAACCAAACGTAAGAAGTGACTCAATAACCGCTTGAAAGTAAAGCCCGTTTGTCGTGGATATTCAGCCCGTGGCGGAATTTCGCAAACTACCGACTTTTCGACCACCCATGTCAGCGCAACATCAAGATAGACACCAGAGCCTGCGTATGCGCCAACACTGCGACCAATTTCGCCCGACATCAGACGGAAACTGCTGAAAAATTCTCCATCCTGCGGTGACAAAAACTTTGTATAAAACCATTTTGCTGTTGTCGAAAAAATATTTCGCCACTTTGAGTGTGGTGCGCCGCCTGCGAACTTTGCATACACAAGTGACGAATTCTCTTCAACTGCTTTGTCGAGCAGTAGAGCAATCTGAACGGGGTCGTGTTGCCCGTCTTCATCAATTGTCACTATCCAATCTGATGTGCTTGACGACATGCCAGCCAAAGTCGCTGCATGCTGACCAAAGTTACGCGACAGCCAAACCGGACGAACCCAATCGTGTTTGTCGGCAAGGGCGTTAATCACGGTCGCTGAATTATCAGGACCTGAATCATTTACCAACAACACTTCGCTTACGACATAGCCAACACCATTATTTGTGGTCGATGGCTTGGTGAATCTTTCAAGTTCGCCGACTACTCGCGCGATCGTTGATTCGCCCCGATAAACAGGCACAACAACCGAAATCGTTGCCAAAAATGGGTCATCGCTCTGCGTTTCCACCACTCTTAACCTTACCTACA
>RFMT01000103.1 GCA_009927565.1 Acidimicrobiia bacterium | reverse complement strand
TTTAAAACTAGCGGTTAGTTGAGCTTGATGATTGCGTATGAATCATTCGAGTATTCAATCGTGCCGTATTTTTGCCAATCTCGAGAATTGGTTAGTTCTTTGCGCAATAAAAACCACTCAACTTTGACTGCTTGAGAGACTCGCTAACTTCAAGAGACGGAGATTTAGCAAAGTTAACTGAAGTCATCACGCGTTCGGCTAGCCACGGTTGTAGCGCATCACCATCGCTGACACCAACCCAGAAGTTTCCTGCTAAAAATCTTCGGTCGACTAACGCGGTAAGCAATTTGTAACTGCCAGGGTTGCAATCATCTGTGCCTACCCATCGCAGCACTTGATCTCGAGTGCAGCTCATGCTGTATTCGACGCGTTTGAGCCAATCTGTTTGAGCGTCGCATTCTGTTGAAATCTCGGCGCAAAAGTCGTTCGTGGCAAAAATTGCAGACACCGGCGTGTTGTCGGTGATCCACTCAGACGCTGCAATTAGATCTGGTCGATCTAGGCCAGTTCTTGATTCGTAATTTCGATTGAATTCTGGATACTCGTTTATGACATTTCGACTGAAGTTCACAGCAAAAAAACCAATCGACATCGCGGCAATGCCCAAAAGGCTTAGTCGTAACGCGGTCGTACTTCTCTCAGACTTTTTAGTGACCGTTATCGCGGCGATTACGGCAGCCAAGATCGGCACCATTCCGACAAGTGACGGGATTAGTCGCAAACTTATTGCAATCGTTGATCCGCTGTTTAAATTCGGAACGAATGCTGAGGCGATTGCGCTGATGAGACCAATAAAGACAATCGCGACGATCAGTCGTTTAGTTTCAATCGCTTGATTGAAATTTGAAGCCAAAATTGGGGCGATAAACACCAGAAGCAAGCTAGACGCAGCGTGCGCAAAGAACAGCTCAACTGCGAACTCTCCCGATAAAAACATTGCTCCGCTGATGCCAGAAACTGCAATGCCAATAAGCAAAATGCGAAGACTTGAATTGTTAAATGCCTTTTGTTTATTGATTAGTGCAATCCCCAGAATTGGTAAAGAGAAGAATCCGAAAATAAAGATCACCGCGGCGAACCATCTGACCTTAAGTGAATAGGCGCGGAAGTCGCCAGTAATTCCGTTCACGAATGCCACTTGATCAATAATCATTCCGCGAGAGCTGCCGCTGAGTCCACCGATGATGACGACGAAGCCGACGAACACTCCGAGAGCTGCGAAAACTAATTGAATGACTCTTGTAGAAAATAACTTCTTAGTCTTGAGAATTATGTAAACGGTCAGAAGCCCGCTGGACGCCGCGACAATTGCCCCATGGGGAACTTTTGCACCAATTGCGCCGATACCCGCTACCAAAAAGAGAATTAGCGCCCTCTTGGGCGGAGAGTGCTCGAAGATTATGACGAGGTAGACGAATGTCAGAAGAAGTAAAAGTCCGTACATCTGGCTGGGGCTCGGCGTATAACCGATGCCAAAACCTCGACCCCATGTGGGCACTGTGTCGTAAGTTCCAATTATCAGCAGCGATGCGAAAATTACTTTTCGTGTGTATCCCAGACGCAAGATAATTGCCCAGACAAGAAGAGCTGTGCCGAGGCTTACAACAAAGGGAATCACGCGTGAATTCATTACCCAATTAGGCGCCCCAGATATTCGCTCAAGAAGACCTGACCACGCATAAACAAGCCAGTGATAATTAGTTGGCGTTCCAACCGCATTGATGTTGTCTTGGGTGCCCCATACTTTGAGAGTTTGAGAAATGGCTTCGTTCAGCGCTAGATCAGAGTCTTCGATCCACCAACCATTTGGTCTGAAAATGATTGAAACAATCGAAATCGGTGCACTGATAATCGCCACTAAGACTGCGTAGTGTCGGTATTTCGTGAACTCATACCAGGCAACTATCGCAATAATGAGGACGACCAGCGGCAATGCCCAAAACCAGTCACTGGATATGAATAGAAATCCAGCAGCAAGAATAATCAGCGAGTCGGTTAGACGAGTCTGATTTTTTTCTACAGCGAAACTTAGAAAAAGCTCTTTTGATTTTGGAAATAGCAAAATCGTGAGCAAAGAGAGCATCCATGCAAAATCTGCGAAAAAAGTATGTCGGAAAATTTGATCCAACGCGATGGTAAGCAGTGAGCCAATTACCAGACCGAGACCACAAAACTCTTGCCATGACAAGTCGGTTTTTTTGCTTAGTGCCCCGAAAATTAGACCGCCCACTAAAATTTGAATTGCAATAAAACCGGTTGAGATCAGAGCAACCATTATCGGGGTGTCGGCGACAATAAGACCGAAGAGCAAAACTGCGAAAAATCCAAAAAAGACTCTCGGTACTTTTTCGG
>RFMT01000105.1 GCA_009927565.1 Acidimicrobiia bacterium | reverse complement strand
TGCCCGGAAAACTCACCACGAATTCGCAAGGTGTTCGTGGCGACTCATTTTCAACTGGCCGTCGCTATAGCGAGGCTGTTGCTCGAGCCGGCGGTGTCGTTGTTCAAGCACAACCAATTGAGCAGACAATCGCAGCTGCCAACGAACTCGTCGCACGCTTTGACGGCGTCATCATTCAAGGTGGCGGAGATATCGACCCAAATCGCTACGGACAAAAACCTCGAAGCACGGAAATTTACGGCATTTCTGCCGAGCACGACGACCTTGAAATCTCTGTGATTCGCGCAGCCATCGAACAAGACAAACCAGTTTTAGCAATTTGTCGCGGACTCCAAGTTTTGAACGTGGCGCTCGGCGGCACGCTTCACCAACACTTGGCTGATGTTCTAAGAGATGGTGAAAGCCACTGGGACAAATACCACGAAATAAATCTCGAACCGGCAAGCCGAGTTGCCAAGGCGATGAAAACTATTTCTCCGAAACGGTCGCACTCATTTCATCATCAAGCAATCGACAAACTCGCGCCCGGTCTCGTTGTCGCTGGTCGAGCACCCGACCAGACAATTGAAGCAGTCGAACACAATTCAAAAAAATGGATTGTTGGCGTTCAATGGCACCCCGAAGACGATGCCGACACTGAACCCGACCAACAAAACCTATTCAACGGATTCGTAGACGCCATCGCGCGCTGAGCGCCGAAACTACTTGGTCGCGAGTTCGGCGAGATTAGAAGTCAAATCGAGGATCAAACTCGGCAAGAAGCCAATCAAAAGAGTGACTACAACCGCGAGACCAATTGCAACTCGTGAAAGCCTCGGCACTGAAACTTTTTCGGTCGAGGCGCTATCGCTGAGCCACATGCTGACCATGATGCGCAAGTAAACAAAAGCAGCAATAACCGCGCAGACCATGGCGATCACCGCAAGTTGATAACTACCGACTTGAACGGCCGAACGAATTACGCCGAACTTGGCCACAAAACCGCTCGTCAACGGCATGCCGGCTTGCGCCAACAAAAACACGGTCATAACAAGGCCAAGTATCGGTTGACTTTTCGCCAAGCCCTTGAATGCGTCAAGTGAGTTTGCCTCGATGCTCGAATTTCGCGCGACAACTGTGACGACACCAAATGTGCCAACAACAAGCGCAGCATACAGAGCAACATAAACACCGACAGCAACAAGCCCATCACCTGCGTTAACCGAATCGCGATGTGACGCAGCCTCGAGACCAACCAAAATAAAGCCAGCGTGACTGATCGAAGAATATGCAAGCATCCGCTTGATGTTCGTCTGCACGATCGCAACCACCGAACCAACTACGAGCGTCGCCGCAGAAAGAATCAACACGACGACTCCCCAATCGTCACTGCGCGACGGAAACGCGACAACAAAGACTCGCATCAAGGCAACCAGCGCAGCCACTTTGCCGACGGATGCCATAAACGCAGTTACCGAAGTTGGAGCCCCCTGATAAACATCTGGAGTCCACATTTGAAACGGAGCGAGAGAAACTTTGAAGGCAAACCCGACCAGAATCATTCCGATGCCGATCAACAGAATCACATCATTACGCGGAACCGAAATATACGACGTCAGCGCTGTGTTCAGATCGACCAATCGTGTCGTGCCAGTGACGCCGTAGGTCAACGCAACGCCGTATAAGAAAAACGCCGAAGCAAAACCGCCCAAGATGAAATACTTCAACCCCGCTTCTTGGCTCGCAGTCTCATGGCGATTGCTTGCTGCCAACAAATAAAGCGAAAGGCTGAGCGTCTCAAGACCCAAAAACAAAACCACCAAGTCATTGGATGAAATCATGACAACTGCGCCAATCGCCGCTGTCAAATAAAGTGCGTAGATTTCTGGTGAGTTAGAACCGTCACGCGAGAGATAATCGCTGGTGATCAAACTCACCAAGAGCACTGCAGAACAAACGGCAATTGAACCAAGAAGTGCAAAGTGATCTAAAGTCAGCGACCCGCCGATCAATAACTTTGCGCCATCATTGTTTACATCACGCCATAAAACAATCGACAATGCAATCGCCACAAT
>RFMT01000317.1 GCA_009927565.1 Acidimicrobiia bacterium | reverse complement strand
CAAAAGTGCGCCAGCCAAAAGCGCGAGTACCGGAGAAATTGACAGCCATTCAATACTTGGGCCAGCAAACGCTGATAGATCGTTCACTTTGTGCGCCCTTCAACATGTTCAATGAATGAATTAACACTTGGTTCGATGCGTTCAAGCATTGGCTTTGGATAAACACCGGAGAGCAAAATGATCGCGACGAATACAGCCATCAGCAGTCCCTCTTTCGCGTTGAGTTCTTTGAAAGACGAATTGGCTTCATCTGGCTCGCCATGAAACACTCGCTGATAGGCCCACAGCAAATAAAGTGCCGCCAAAACCACGCCGACAGTCGCCACGATGGTCCACCACCGCGCCGACTCGAAAGAACCGATCAAAATCAAAAATTCACCAACGAAACCATTCAAGCCTGGCAAACCAACTGACGAAAGCATCACAAGCGTAAACACACCCGCAAAAATTGGGGCGACGTGTTGAATGCCGCGAAGTTCGGCGATTTCTCTCGTGTGTCGTCGCTCGTAAATCATGCCCACCAACAAAAACAGGGCGCCAGTCGAAACACCATGATTGACCATCTGAATCACGGCGCCAGTTACTGCTTGTGAACTAAGGGCGAATGTGCCCAAAACGATGAATCCAAGGTGAGCAACAGAAGAGTAAGCAACCAATCGCTTTAGATCTCGTTGCATCGTTGCGGCGATTGCGCCATAGATGATGCCAATGACTGCCAACGTGAACAAAACAGGTCGCGCCCACATTGCCGCCTGCGGAAACAAATAAATGCCGAACCGCAAAAACCCGTAGGTGCCCATCTTCAGCAACACGCCAGCCAAAATCACTGAGCCGCCCGTTGGAGCCTGAGTGTGTGCATCAGGCAACCAAGTGTGAAATGGAAACAGTGGCACTTTGACCGCAAATGCGATCGCAAAAGAAATGAACAACCAGCGAGCCGCATTGGTCGAGAAACTTGCACCCTCGGCAATTTTGACGACGTCAAAAGTTATGACACCGAGATCGCGCTGTGCGAGTGCAACTGTGGCGACGATGCCAACGAGCATGAATGCTGAGCCTGCCATTGTGTACAAGAAAAACTTTGTGGCGGCATATACGCGTTGGTCATAGCCCCAACCACCGATCAAGAAATACATCGGCACCAAAACAATCTCAAACATCACAAAAAATAAGAACAAGTCGAGTGCCAGGAAAGAGCCCATTACACCGGCCTGCAACAACAGCATCCAAGCGAAATAAGAAGTTTCGTTGTGGTGCGGATCTATACCGACGATTACCAACGGAAACAAAATGCCGGTGAGCACGACTAAAAACAGCGAGATGCCGTCAACTCCGAGATGCCATGAAATACCCCACTGCGAGATCCAGAGATGTTGTGAAACAAACTGAAAACTTGCCTCACCAGACTTGAACTCAGCCAATAGCCAAAGTGAAAGAGCGCCTGTCGTAACACTCGAAATGAGTGCGCCAAGTTTGACCCACTCGGGCCGAGACTTGCCCAAAAATGCAACAATGATCGAACCCAACATTGGTAAAACAATGAGCGCAGAGAGAATCGGAAAACTCAACACTTCAGATGATGCAGCAATCACAGCAATACTCCACGCAACAAGAACCAAGCCAACATCAATACGGTGCCAAGACTGATGAGTAGCGCATAAGTGCGAACAAAACCACTTTGAATGCGACGCACCGATCCGGCTACACCACGAATAGATTCGCCGACTCCGTTGACTATGCCATCGACGATGTTTGCATCAATCCAAGCGATCAAATTAAACGCAGAGACGCCAGGCCCACCGACGACTCGACTAACTGTCGCGTCGTACTTCCAGGCCTGCTCAAGAATCTTCGGCTCAACAACTTTGAACTTTGACTTCGCGTAAACGGCAACTGAAATCAAGATACCTGTCAATGCGACCACTATTGCCACAACTAGAAGCAGATACTTGTTTTGGTACGCCCAAGTTTTGCCAATATAGGCTTCCGACTCTTCTACGACGGGCGCGAGCCAGTGCTCTAAAAAGTGCAGATTTTTGCTGAATGGCAACTGCATTGCGCCGCCAAAAATTGAAAGCACTGCCAAAACTACGAGCGGAATCAACATAACTTTCGGGCTCTCGTGCGGTGAGATTTCTCCGTGCGCACCGTGATCTTCGCTGTGATCGTTCCAACGCGCCTTGCCATAAAAAACCATGATCACTTGACGAGTCATGTAATAAGCCGTGAGCAAAGCAGTAACTAAGCCCACGAAATACAACGCTGGGTTGTTCGCATAAACGTAAAGCAAAATTTCGTCTTTCGACAAAAACCCTGCGAACGGCGGTACGCCTGCAATTGCCAGCCAACCAATTATGAAAGTGAAGCCTGTTATCGGCATCACCTTGCGTAGTGCACCCATTTTTCGCATGTCTTGCTCGTGATGCATGCCGTGAATCACAGAGCCAGAACCCAAGAACAACAACGCCTTGAAGAATGCGTGAGTAACCATGTGAAATATCGCCGCGACATAAGCACCCGAACCAATTGCCAAAAACATGAAGCCGAGTTGTGAAACCGTGCTGTATGCCAAAACCTTTTTAATATCGTTTTGCGCCACAGCAATCGTGGCTGCATAAAGTGCTGTCGCTGCGCCGACGACCGCAATGACAGTTGATGCCCAGTCGTAGGAGATATGTAGAACCGGATTAATCCGCGTCATTAAAAAGACACCCGAAGTAACCATCGTCGCCGCATGGATCAATGCAGATACTGGTGTTGGCCCTTCCATCGCGTCAGGAAGCCACAAATAAAGCGGCAACTGAGCACTTTTGCCACAAGCACCAACGAACAACAACATTGCAATCGCGGTAGCGGTCACCGATGCAAGTTCACCGTTGTGCGCGGCTTCGTTTATCGCGCCGTACGAAAGTGAGCCGACAGTCGAAAATGCCAAAAACATCGCGGTCATGACCCCGAAGTCGCCGATGCGATTGGTGACAAATGCTTTTTTGCCGGCAACCGCTGCGCTGTTGCGCGTGTGCCAGAAAGAAATCAAGAAATAGCTGCACGCGCCAACGCCTTCCCACCCAAGGAAAGTAACCAGCAAATTTTCGCC
>RFMT01000378.1 GCA_009927565.1 Acidimicrobiia bacterium | reverse complement strand
GCGTACTTCGAGAACAACTTGAACGCCGGTTTCTCGCACATGAAGATTTAGGCCCTCGCGGACATGGCTAACTTCAATTATGTTCGCACCCGACTTTGCTAAAACTGCCAGAAACTCGGCAAGTGCACCGGGTCGATCGGAAACTCGCGCGAAAAGCAATGCTCGGCGGCCGGCTTTGGTTTCGTGACGACGAATCAGATTCGGGATCAGACCGATATCAACGTTGCCACCCGAAAGAACGATGCATGTTTTGCCCTTCGTCGTAGGTTTGACTCGAGAGTTCAGCAAAGCCGAGACGCCAACGGCACCTCCACCCTCGACATACATTTTCGAGCGTTCTAAGAGAATCATCATCGCGTCAGCGACGCTGTCTTCGTCGACATCGATAAGTTCATCGACCCATTCTGTTATCAGTGGTCGAGTGATATCTCCGGGTTGTTTGACCGCGATGCCGTCAGCCAAAGTTGGCACCGGGCCAGTAGGAGCGTTGCCGTATATATATGGTGCACACGAAGAAATTTGTACGCCGACAATTCTTACTTCTGGTCTTTGCTGTTTGATCGCCAATGCAGTGCCTGATAGTAAACCACCGCCACCAAGCGGAATCACGACAAGCGAAAGATCTGGAATATCTTCGAGAAGCTCAAGGCCGAGCGTTCCTTGTCCCGCGACTACATCGAGATCGTCATATGGATGACAGAATGCCATTCCAGTTTCAAGTGCTCGTGATTTCGCCATGGCTACGGCTGTGTCGACACTTTCACCGCCGTCGCTGACGATGCCACCGTAACCTTTGCACGCCGCAATTTTTGCCAGAGAAGCACCACGCGGAATGAAGATTTCACACTTCACTCCAAAATATTGTGCGGCAAATGCTAGACCAGCGGCGTGGTTGCCTGCGCTTCCGGCGACGACGCCATGTTTTTTCAAATCGCCAAGGCGGTGCAACTTGTTGATCGCGCCACGAATTTTAAATGCACCAGTTCTCTGCAAGTTTTCGGCCTTAAGAATAATTTGTCCGCCAAATTGCTGAGATAAATAAGCCGACGGTGTTATCGGTGTGTGCTCAACCACCGAACGCCCCACTTCGCGCGCCGCACGAATCGCGTCTAGGTCAATCCCCAAGTTTTTACTC
>RFMT01000368.1 GCA_009927565.1 Acidimicrobiia bacterium | reverse complement strand
ATTCCGTTGTTGCATCTTTCTCAAGAACAGAACGGTTATATAACCCGTGAGGCGATGCAGCATCTAGGTGAGTTGGTTGGCGTTACCTCTGCCGAGGTTTATGGCACTGCAAGTTTTTATGAGATGTTCAAGTTTGAACCAGTTGGCAAATATCTGATCAACATTTGTGGCACGATGTCGTGCGCACTAATGGGGGCACACGAACTGATGCATCACGCCGAGAAAAAATTGGGCATTAAAGCTGGAGGCACGACAACTGATGGCATGTTCACGCTCGCGCATGCTGAATGTCAGGCTGCATGCACCGAGGCGCCAACACTTCAAGTCAACTATCGATACCGTCTGCGTGTAACGCCCGACGACCTGGACCGATTAATCGACAACTTGCGTGACGGAAAACTAAACGACGAGTTTCCACCGCACGGTGTGCTGTCAAAAGTCCGCCAATCAATAGATGCATCGAGAGCAGTTGGCGCGAAAGCACCTGAAGAAGTCAATGAGTCACCAGCATGGCTCGACGGCAAGGCTGCACTATGAGCAAAACATACGTACACGCACCTGGCTTTGTTGCAGGGGATCGACCAAAAATTGTCACTTCGCGATTTGAGTTCGCTGATTCGTTTACGCTCGAGCGCTATCTGGCAACTGACGGCTACAAGGGGTTGCGCGCGGCTTTGTCACGGCCGGCAAATGAGATCCACGAAGATGTGAAGAGTGCGACAGTTCTCGGCCGAGGCGGAGCAGGGTTTCCGGCTGGCACAAAGTGGGGCCTGACCCCGCAACAAGTTTGGCCGCGATATTTGGTCGTCAACGGCGATGAAAGCGAACCAGGCACATACAAAGATCGCTTGCTAATGGAGCGCGACCCACACCAGTTGATTGAAGGTTGTTTGATCGCTTGTTATGCGGCCGGACTTTCGCAATGCTTCTTATATATAAGAGGAGAGATGGCGCTCGCACAAGAGCGTGTCGCGACTGCGCTTAACGAGGCGTACGCGGCAGGTTATGTCGGCAGAAATATTTTGGGTTCTAAGTTTTCGGTCGACATTGTTTTGCATTGGGGTGCAGGAGCCTATGTAGTTGGCGAAGAAACCGCACTAATTGAAAGCCTCGAAGGCAACCGCGGAATGCCTCGATTGAAGCCACCGTTTTTTCCAGCGGCAAACGGCCTTTATGGTCAGCCGACAATTGTTAACAATGTTGAGACGCTCGCCAACTTGCCGTGGTTGCTTACTCATGGCGTTGCCGCGTATACGGCAATTGGCACCAAGACATCGCCAGGCACACGAATGGTTGC
>RFMT01000121.1 GCA_009927565.1 Acidimicrobiia bacterium | reverse complement strand
AAGCACGAGGCTCAACAATACAACTAATCGCTAAAGAGATTCACTTGAGTTGGCTTCTCCGATCAGCGCAACTATACGACCAGCATGTAACTGGTTTTCGGCATCAACTTCAAACCAACTACCTCCGAGATTTTCAAGACGATGATCGGAAACTCTAAGTTCGCGACGAAGTGTTCGAATTGCGCCGCTATGGCTGACAACTAACGCCTGACCGCCGCGGCATTTGTTGGCGATTTCGACCAACGCGTCGGTCATACGTTGCACTACTTGAAGATTTGGCTCAAAATCTTCGGGTTGGCGACGAGCTTCTAAAAATCCCGGCCAACCTGCCTCTATCTCGGCATATGTCAAACCTTGCCAGGGTCCAATGTGTGACTCTTTGAGACGATCGTCGATATGTAAGTCGACGATCTTTTTGTGCTCAGCGATGATCTCCGCAGTGTGAAGTGCACGCTTCAATGAACTAGTAGCGATCAAATCGAATGCGCCAAGTTTCAACGCTGCTTGTCGGGCTTGCTGAACACCCTCAGGTGTTAGTGCGATGTCGGCTTGGCCCTGCCACCTACCTTGGGCATTCCACTCTGATTGACCGTGACGTAGCACCAACAAACGAGTTGTTGCCGCGGTGGTTTGAACCGATTTGGACACTCATCGCAGGGTAGTGGCTTGGGTAACCTGACTGCATGGCGCGTGTAAAACTTTTCGCTTCGGCCCGACAGGCGGCTGGCACTTCAAGCGAAGAAATCGCTGGGCGAACAGTCGACGAAGTTTTGCATATAGCTGCCGAGAAGTTTGGCTCCGAATTTGTTGCGGTAATGAAAACATGTCGCGTTTGGCTGAATGGTGAAGAAGTTGTTGGCTCCACGGCGGTTGGCGAGGCTGATGAAGTTGCAATTTTGCCCCCGGTTTCGGGCGGTTGTGTAATCAGATCAGAGAGTGAAGAAATAAGTGCATGACTGAAGTAGTCGACCCAAGCGCAATGTCCACTGCAGAGTTGCGAAGTGTTCGCGCTGCATTGCAAATGCAAGAAGATGTGATTTCTTTTGTTCGTCGCATGGCTCAAGGTCGCTGTGACTTAGCTCGAGATGAGCAGCGTCGTCGTACTGATGGTACTCCTGCATCTGGAATGAGCGTTGTTGATATTGCAAATGTTTTTGGACAAGAGCACGGTGGAGGATCGTCACGACCGCCACGTGAAACAAATATTTCTGCAGATCATGAATTAGTCGTCGAACTAGAAAAACTCTGTGAGCGGGTTGGCTTCGGCGAGTTGCGCACGCTTGATGATGATGCGCTTGAGTCGGCGATAGCCGAAATCGAAAAGTTCGAACTCGCTCGCTCGGCAGAGCGAAAGAACTTGTTCGCCAAAATTGATTCGCTGACGACCGAGTTGGTAAAGCGCTATAAAGATGGTGGCGCAAGTGTTGACTCGTTGTTAAACGACTAATCAACTGTTCTCGTCTCGTCAG
>RFMT01000207.1 GCA_009927565.1 Acidimicrobiia bacterium | reverse complement strand
CCAACTAAACGCCGCGTTGGCAGGTAGCGCGACCCTTGTGGCCACTGCGTTTGCTTTGAGCACGTTCGATCGCTGGCACCGACGCGGTCAACCTCACGAATTGGCGTGGACGGTTGCAATGACGCTATTCACAGTTGGTTCAGGTGCTTTGTGGTGGGCCGAAGCAACAGGGTGGTCGATGTTCGCCTTTCGAGTTTTCTTTCTTACTGGTGCTGTTCTTAATGTCGCTTGGCTCGCACTGGGCACAATTTATCTGTTGGCTAATAAAACATTTGCAGATCAACTTCGTCGCGCACTCGTCGTGCTCAGTGCATTTTGCACCGGAGTAATCGCAGTCGCTCCAGCAAAACGCGACATCATCAGTGGTGAATTTCCGGCTGCTCGTGAACTTTTCGGAGTATTGCCCCGAGTTATGGCCGCCGTAGGTTCTGGATTACCGGCTCTTGTAATAATTTTCGGAGCGCTTTGGTCAACTTGGCGGGTTGTTAAGTCAAAGGCACCAAACCTCAATTCAGCAGCTCAACGAAAAGTCATTGCGCCTCGGCGACTGGCGTTCGGCAATGTTTTCGTCGCACTAGGCACGCTCGTACTTTCGGCAAGCGGCACACTTGCCGGACGACTGGGCAAAGATCGGGCGTTTGCGATAACGCTCTTAGTGGGATTATGTATCTTGTTTGTTGGCTTTTTGGTCGCGAGCAATTCGACTCGATCGCAAAAAGAGCTACCGACCAACAATTGACAAAAGCCCCGCGATAAAAATCACCGCAAGCAACAAGCCAAGCGTCAATGTTGTGGCTGGTCGCATATCCCGAACTTTATCTCTTCGGCGCAATTTTTACTGAAGTAGTGATTTCGCTATTCAGATCGCTCTGCTCAAGTCGCGACAAAATAACCAGATCACCTTGACCCAGATTTAGTTCGCCGGCCGCCGAGCCTCGATCGACACACAAAGAGAGCATGCCGTAAGAATCAACTACGAGTCCGAGTCCGCTTCCGATTGCGTCATAACTTCGCACCACTTTTAATGAACGCACAACTCGCTCGCGATCGACACTTGCGCCACTCAGAACAGATCCAACCTCAACACGTAAGACTTCGCCAAAATGTGCGACCTCGTCTGGCCCGATGTTTAACTGACAATTGCCGAAACGATCGACCCATGTCACCTCACCGTGCAAAGCGCCGCTCTCTTCACGTGGCAAAGGCACAACGCCTGGCAATAGCAATGCAGGATCGATCAACTCACCAAGTTCGGTGAGCTCGACACCATTACATAGGTGCGCTGCGACTGGCGCAAAAATATCGCGGCCGGCAAAAGTTTCGCCTGGACTTGACAGGTGAAAGTCTTTATTTGTCAGGCAAACTGCCCTTCCAGCGCCACCGGCCAAGGCGATCGCCATGGCAAGAAGCCCGTTGTCTGGTCCGACAAAGACACCTTTTCCGTCAGCGACTTCAACGGCAACCCCACGTCGCGATGAACCGACACCCGGATCTACAACCGCCAGAACTACACCACTCGCGACATATGAAACACATCGGGCCAGCGACAATGAGCCCGCTCGAACATCGAATGGTTCGATGTCGTGAGTTAAATCGACAACGCGACACTGGGGCGCGATTTCATAGATAACACTCTTGACGACACCTACAAATTCATCGCGCGTTCCGTAATCAGACAGAAATGACACTGTCGAATATTTAGTTGCCATGGGTGTCTCACGCTACTGAGAAACGTAAGAGCCGGTGCCAACCCCCCGACGGCACCGGCTCAAACGGCGCAGCTCTCGCGAGCGCGACTCCCAGTTGGGGGGTTACCCCGTCCGGTGATCTTGCGACATTTCTAGTCTCACTTTAGACACAAATTAGGCCTATCAAACAAAACTTTCGATAGAAATTTTTGCGATTATTTTCCGAGTTCTTTGCTTCGAGCGGTTGCGGCATTCACTGCGCCCGCGATAATCTCGGCGAATTGTTTACTGACTAACTCGGCAATACCAGCAGCCGTCGTGCCGTTCGGCGACGTTACTTTTTTTCTCAACTGCTCTGGCGTTTCAGAACTCTCAGCAAGCAACAATGAAGAGCCCACCAATAATTGACGCACAAGTTCGTTAGCTTTACGCTCAGACAAACCTTGTTGAACGCCTGCAGAAATCAACGCCTCTGCTAACAAAAATACATATGCAGGTCCGCTACCAGACAGTCCTGTAACCGCGTCCAGCAAATTCTCTTCGACTTCAACAACAGTTCCGACGCCAAGCAAGATTTTCTTTGCCCACGCAATATTTTCAGGACTGCAATTTTTGCCAGCCGCCATCGCTGAAGCGCCTTGGCCGATCAGCGCTGGTGTATTCGGCATTGCACGAACAACTGCAACACTTTTTGATGTCGCGTTTTCGATCGTTGAAATCTTGACACCTGCGGCAATCGAGAGAATTTGCCGTACGCTCAATTTCGCTAGAGTGCCGCACACTTCCAAAACATCTGACGGTTTCACTGCCAACACGACTGATTCACAATCTGGCATCTCTGAGACAACTTCGACATTTGTGAACTCTCGTTTGAGTTCGGAGATTCGCAAATTGTCTTTCTCAACGATCACGATCTGATCGGCCGAATAACCGCCAGCTATCAGACCTCTGACCAGGGCCGAGCCCATGTTGCCCCCGCCAATGACGCCTAAAACTGAAAGGCCTTCTTTGTTCATGATTTCACCACGCTGATCAGGCTAGTTAGACGCACTCGAACCACCCAGCGACTTCCCCGAACGCTATGCAGTCCGAGTGCTATTTCGTTGTGTGCGCAACGTTGCAGCTTTGGCATAGCCAATTTCTAACAACGGCCAAAACAACTGCTCGACAGTTGCATAGAGCGTGCCAATTATGCGATCTAGTTCTACCTCGTTCAAAGCCGATAGGCCCATTTCGCCGCGGAGATAGATCGCATCTTCTAAACCGATCGAAAAGTGTGCGCCAACTAGTTTCTCATTTCGACGCAATACAGTTTCGTAAAGCAATTCGGCATTTTGTTCTGGCGCTGGCATTACATAAGTTTCATAACGCAATGTTCTTTGCCCTAGCGTGAACCAAATTGTGGTGAAGTCTTTTTCTTCGCCGGCCATACGAACGTACCAGCGAAACTCGTCTTCGCCTGAACGATCAACAGCCAAGATATTTGCATGATTTGTTTTCGCCCGACCCAACCACTCGTCAATCTGGCGCTCAATTCGAGCCAAAGCCGATTCGTCGAAAAGGTCGCTCACAGTTCTACAAGCAGTTGACTAGTTGACTGGCGAAAAGCGACTGATAGACACCTATCACGCTGTCAGCCGTCGCCGACCATGAGTAATTCTTCGCTCGTTGTGCGGCACGATTGCCAATTTTCAGGCTGAGTAGCGGGTTTGCCAACAGCAGGTCTACATATTTTGCAAACTCATCAGGAATGCGATCCTTTACCAAGAAACCTGTGCGCTCATGTTCGACCAAATTGAGCAATCCACCAACAGCACTTGCAACAACCGGTATTCCACATGCTGCCGCTTCGAGTGCAACTAGACCAAAACTCTCGCTACGCGAAGGCACCAGTACTGCATCGGCCGCACGATAGTAAGTAGAGAGCAAATGATGCGGTTGTGGCGCGACAAAATGCACCCGACCATTGAGCTGCAAATCGCAAATGAGTTTGCGCACATGCGCTGACTCGCTCGTGCCGAATGAACCACTTGCACCGCCGACAATCATCAATTCGGCATCTTTATTTTCTAATTTTGCCAGTGCCTTCACCGCGACATCAACACCCTTGAGTGGCTGAATTCGACCCACGAATAGAATCAACGGCTTGTTTCCCAAGCCGAGAGCATGCCGTGCACCTTGGCGATCACCTGGTGAAAAGAATGCAGTCGCCACCCCTGGCGATGCAACAGTAACTGCACCGGGTGATTGACCGTAGAGCGCCCGAAACTGACTCAACTCTTCGGGGCAACTCACACAAATCGCGTCGGCACAACCAATAATCTCAAGTTCAGCTCGTTCACGAATGACTGACTCCGTGTCGCCGCCCAGCGATTTAACGCGAGCCAAAGTATGAAATGTCGTAACCAAAGGCAGACCAAGTTGGTGCTTGAGTCGATGACCAACGAGGCCAGACAGCCAATAGTTGGCATGCAACACATCTGCGCCACCAGATGCCTCAATGTGCTCGGCGACCAACTGTGTGAATAGATCAACAACGTCAAGAAGTTCGTCTTTTGAAAGATCGAAATCGCCAGCTTCGATGTGCACGATTCTGTGATTCGGTTCGACCTCGACAACCTTTGGTAAACCTTTTCGCCACGAACGCGTGTATGTCGTGCAATACACATCTTTTTGGG
>RFMT01000375.1 GCA_009927565.1 Acidimicrobiia bacterium | reverse complement strand
CGCGAGATCGAACAATTTCGTAAGTTGCAAGCGCTGCAGCGACAGAAACATTGAGAGACGATAACGAACCCAACATCGGAATATTGACCAGCAGGTCACAGCGCTCGCGTGCGAGTCTCGACATACCAGCACCTTCTGCCCCGAGAACTAAACAGATCGGTTCTTTGGCGGTCTCGCCAATTTCAAAAATATTTTTTTCGGCAGCGTCGTCGAGACCGACGACAAACACACCTGCTTGCTTCATTTCAGTCAGGGCACTTGGTAAACCGCCGACAACACACATGTTCAAATACTCAATTGCGCCAGCCGATGACTTCGCGACTGTCGGCGTCACATGAACGGCGCGATGACGTGGCAAAATCACTGCATCGACGCCTGCGCCGTCACAACAACGCAAAATTGCACCGAGATTTCCTGGGTCGGTGACGCCGTCAATAGCAACCAATAACAATGGCGTATCCCGCGACTCAATCAATAAGTCTGCAAGCAATGTCTCATCTATTGCATCGGCTTTAGCCAGAACTCCTTGAGGTGCTTCACTGCGTGCCTCACGCTCGAGTTCTCTTCGCGAGACACTAATTACTTGCACTCGCTGGTCGCGAGCCAAATCTAAAATGTCTTCGACTACTGGACTCGGCTCAATATCGGTTGCAATCCAAATTTCACGGACTCGGCGTCGCTGGCCCAGTAAAAGTTCGCGCACCGCTTGCCTTCCTTCTATTTGTTCACCACCGAGTCCGTGCTCTTTTTGCGGTGGTCGATTGCTGCTGGCAAACCGATTTGATCGGCTGGCGACGTTTATATGCTTTGGGCTGTTCGGGTTTTTACGCTTTGAGCCGGCACCCGCATAACGACTATTGGCTCGACCAGTTCTTTTGTTTGATCTCGGATTTTTCGGCATCGTTGCAGGCTTCTATTTAATTTGCGTCACGATTGCGACTGCCCAGCAGGCAATGCCCTCAACGCGACCGATGGCGCCGAGACCTTCAGCGCGTCGACCTTTGACTGTGACGGGGGCGCCAGCGGCAAGTGAAAGTTTTTTTTGCATCTCGTCACGATGCGGGGCAATCTTGGGTTTTTCACAGACAACGCTGCAGTCAACATTGCCAATTTCAAAATTGTGATTGACTGCCATTTTCGCAACCATTTCTAGCAATTTGATTGAGTCGACATCTTTGAATTTTGGGTCGTTATCGGGGAAGTGTTCACCGATATTGCCAAGACCGCATGCGCCGAGAATTGCTTCGGCCGTTGCGTGAGCGACCACATCGGCATCACTGTGACCGACGAGCCCACGCTCACCTTCGAAATGCACACCACCCAAAATGAGTTTTCGATCGCTGTTGGCCGTTTCAACAAAACGATGGATATCAAATCCTTGACCAACTCTCGCTCGCATCATCATGACCTAAATTCTTACACTTCACCGCGCGAGATTGCGCGAGCCCAATTCAAATCTTCTGGTGTGGTGATCTTGCGGTTCAATGGATCACCCATCACAACTACAACTTTGCCTCCATTTGTTTCAACCAAAGTTGAATCGTCGGTGCCCTCAGGGTTGTTCTGATGTGCTTGTCGTAAGGCATTGGCTCTAAATGCTTGTGGTGTTTGTACGGCGACAAGTTGAGTTCTATCAGGTGTTGACTTAACAACGTTTGCTGCATCAATGAATTTAATCGTGTCTACAACTGGCAGGCCTGGCACTGCGCCATCGGCACCAGCGCAAACAGCATTGATTACTTCATCAAAAAGATATTCGGAAGCGAATGGTCGAGCGGCATCATGAACGCAGATGATCGTCGCATCTTGTGGCACCGCTGCTAGACCACATCGCACTGAAGCGCTTCGTGTCGCGCCACCTGCAATACCACCTTCGCGTTGGGCTTGATCTGCGGGTAATACAACAACAACGCCATCGCTTATGATTCGGGAAGTTTCAACAGCCCAATCAACGACTCGACGCTCGTTAATTAGTGCAAATTGCTTGGGGCTGCCAAATCGTGTTCCTGAGCCGGCCGCGACCACAATCGTCCAAATTTTTTCACCTACTCGTTGTTTTGAGACGGTGTTCACGG
>RFMT01000122.1 GCA_009927565.1 Acidimicrobiia bacterium | reverse complement strand
CCGCGCCCCTTCTGAACGTCGCCAGTCAAGTGGTACCACAAATGTGAATTCAACTCTCTCGATAATTATTGCCGTACTAGCCGTTTTGCTCGGTTTTTTTATTCTGCGCGACATTCGCAACGATCAAACTGGTCAGTCGACTGTCGCCGAAACTGAAACAACAGCAGACCCGACACAAACAACGGTAGGTGAAGTTGTTGTGCCAACAACTTTGGTTTTGACATCATTCAAGATTCAAGTCACAAATGCATCAGGCATTTCAGGAAGCGCCGGACAGTTGACAACAGAACTTCAAGGTCGGGGTTACATAGTCCAGCCAGCAAACAACAAGAGCGAGATAACACCAAAACAAACTGTCACAGTTGTTTATTACCTCTTGGGTAGCGAACAAGCTGCGGCCGCTGTTGCAAATGTGCTTGGAGGTGTAGGCATTGCTGCAATGCCAGAGCCGATTCCAACTGAATCTGGCAATCTCGGAGAAGCAACGGTCTTGATTCTTCTCGGCACAGACTTAGCGGGCAAACCTCTTGGCACGGGCGCTGCAGTCAGCGTGCCGGTCGTACCTGCCGTCACGACGACAACAGGCTGAAAAACAAACTAAGGCTTAAAATCGCGCAATATCTTCAGCGCGGCATGTTCAATGCAATGCAAAGGTTGGGCGAACGCTTCGTCGCGACCAAAAGTTTCGACGAGGCTCACGCTATTCATTTTTGAACGCACATCTGGGTGAATCTCGCCGCAGATTGCTGCAATTCCAATTTTTCGTTCACTCGCGAGTTCAAACATTGAGCCAACTACTTTGCCGGCAAAACTCTCACTATCCATAAAACCTTCGCCGGTGATGACCAAATCGACATCTGACAGCAAAGCATCAAGTTCGACTTCTTCGGCCACGAGATCAAAACCTGGCACAAGTTGTGCACCAAGTGCCGCCAAGCCACCAGCCAAGCCACCAGCAGCACCAGCGCCAGAAATTTCTGAGACATCTACTCCGTAACTTTGTTGATAAACCTGAACTAGTTTTTCGAGTCGAGTTGTTAAAAACTGAACCTGAGCCGGCGATGCGCCTTTTTGTGGGGCAAAAACTTTTGCAGCATCCGTAAATTTGGTGGTGACATCACATGCGACAACGAACTCAACGCCTTTGAGACGAGCCGGAGTCTGAATTGCCTTGACTGCACCGAGACCTCCATCGGTTGTGGCCGAGCCGCCAAGACAAACAATTATTCGTTTGGCACCGAGATCAAGAGCAGCATCAATTAACTCACCGGTTCCGGTAGTTGTAGCAGCAATTGGATCATTGTCTTGCTTGCCTCCAGCAAGCATTAAGCCTGATGCGCGGGCCATTTCGATAACTGCCGTTCCGCGATGTAGACGCCATGGTGCCTGAACAGGCTTACCAAGTGGGCCGGTAACAAGAGTCGTTCGATTTGATCCGCCGAGCGCGTCGAGTGTGCCCTCGCCACCATCGGCCAAAGGTCTCTCAATGCAATCATGACCGAGTTGCCAACACGCATGGCCAATTGCAGTTGCAACTTGAGCAGCGGTTGCAGTGCCACGAAACTTATCGACTGCAGCGAGCACTTTCATACGCTCACACTAGAGGTTGCCACAATCATGATGACGGTCAATTTACTAATCTCACGCCTAATATCGGTAAGCATGTTTCTTGCAGGCAATTTACGAAAGTCACTTCTTGCGTTGACGATCGTGAGCGGTCTGCTTGCGCTGTTTTTCGCCCAACGAGGTGTCGACACACCACCACCCACGACGATTGAGGCAACTGAGACAACGATTAATACAACAACGACGACTATTTATGTTGCGCCTATTCGCTACATCGTGCAGCGTGGTGACACTCTTTTTCGAATCGCCGAAACAAACCGCTTGGACATGCGAGTGCTCATGGAGATGAACGGCATCACCGACCCAGATCGAGTTGAAGCGGGCCAAGAATTAATTTTTCCGCCAGCCAACGGTTTTATACCCGTTGCTCCATCGACAACGATGAAACCTTAGGTTAACTATCTCGTCTGCTTACAGCTAGTTCTGCAATATCGCGCATGATTCTGGCGATGTCAAAATCTTTTGGCGTATAGATGGCGGCAACACCCAGTTTTTTTAATCGATCACGATCATCTTCAGGAATAATTCCGCCGACAATAACGGGCGAGTCAACTTTAAGCTTTTTCAGTTCTGACATGACTTCAGGCACCAAGTCAAGATGCGAACCAGAAAGAATTGACAAGCCAATTACATCTGGATCTTCATCACGCGCCGAGGCAGCAATTTGTTCTGGAGTCAATCGAATGCCGCTATAAA
>RFMT01000260.1 GCA_009927565.1 Acidimicrobiia bacterium | reverse complement strand
CGACTTCCATACCTGAATCTCGAGCCGCAACTGCGATTTGCTCTGCACCACTCGAGTGTCCATCAAGTCCAGGCTTGGCAACCAATAGCCTCGGAGGCCCACCTGCGATTGACTTTACAAACTCAACTACCTGATCCAACAATTGACCGTGTCGTCCAGATGAACCCCCGACTCCGGTGGGGGCACGGAACTCACCAAACACGTCGCGAAGTGCTTGCGACCACTCGCCTGTCGTGCCGCCAGCGATCGCTAATTCAATAGATGGTGCCATCAAGTTCGTGTTGTTTTCTGCGGCAATTTTTAAAGAAGTTAAAGCCCGATCAACGGCTTGCTGATCACGAGACTTGCGCCATTTTTCTAGTTCTTTAATCATTTGCTTTTCGATTTTCGGATCAACTTTCAGAATATTGTCGGTGCCACCGAGCGGAGAAAGTGCAGTTTGCTTGAAGACGTTCACGCCAATCACCTGCTGATCGCCTCGTTCAATGCGACTTGTGCGGCTTGACATCGACTGCACGAGACGACCTTTGAGCGTTTCAACGGCTTCGAAGGCACCACCGAGACTCAAAATTTCATTCAATTCAGCCCATGCGTGCTCAACAAGTTCTGCCGTTTTCGCTTCAATCACGTGTGAACCATTGAAGACATCTTCGTATTCCAATAGATCGGTCTCAAACGCCAAGACTTGCTGCATTCGCAGTGACCATTGTTGATCCCACGGCCGAGGCAGACCGAGAGCTTCATTCCATGCAGGAAGTTGCACACTGCGCGCCCGTGCATCTTTTGAAATTGTCACCGCCAACATTTCTAAAACAATTCTCTGAACATTGTTTTCGGGCTGTGCCTCGGTCAAACCTAATGAATTGACCTGAACTCCATATCTAAAGCGCAATGCGCGTTCGTCGGCAATCAAATAGCGCTCACGGCCAATTCGGTCCCAAAGTTTTACGAAAGCGCGCATCTTGCAGGTCTCTTCAATAAATCGAATGCCGGCGTTTACGAAAAACGAGAATGAAGCAAAGACTCGCGGAAACTCTTGGTCGGAGATCTGACCGCTACTTTTGACCGCATCTAAAATATCGATCGCATTTGCAAGCGCGAACGAAATCTCCTGCACAGGCGTAGCGCCAACTTCTTGAAGATGATATGAGCAAATGTTTATCGGGTTCCACTTTGGAGCGTTTTTTGCGCACCAAGCAATCATGTCAACAATGATTCTTTTC
>RFMT01000214.1 GCA_009927565.1 Acidimicrobiia bacterium | reverse complement strand
GATGGCTGAGGCGGAAAGATAAAAGTTCCGCGCGATAAATACTCTTTGAGAATGTCGTTCTGTGTTGTGCCACGCAAGTCCGCGGTCGCAACGCCTTGTTCATTTGCATTAGCAACATAAAGTGCCAGCAACCAGGCTGCAGTCGCGTTTATCGTCATCGAGGTATTCATCTCGCCCGGCGGAATACCGTCAAGCAATGTCTTCATGTCACCGAGGTGCGCGACCGGCACACCAACCTTGCCGACTTCGCCACGGGCAAGAACGTGGTCAGGGTCATAACCAGTTTGAGTTGGCAGATCAAATGCGATCGATAAACCTGTTTGTCCTTGAGCCAAATTTGTTCGATACAACTCGTTTGATGCGAGGGCACTTGAGTGGCCCGAGTAGGTGCGCATCACCCACGGCTCATCGCGCTTAGTCGTGTTTGTTGAGTCGCTCACCACTAGTTAAGGCTAGGCGCGGGATTATTGGGTTACCGCAATTTCAAGGCGGCGCAGATATTCATCACGATTGATTGCGACAGCACCAAGACTCGCCAGATGCGGGGTTAGCCACTGCACATCAAGAAGCGACATTCTTGATGACTTCATAGTTTCGACTAGTGCCATCAGCGCAACTTTTGACGCATCGCGAACGAGATGGAACATCGACTCTCCCGCAAAGAACCTATTGATTCGCACGCCATAAAGACCGCCCGCAAGCAGACCGCTCTCATCGATCACTTCAACGCTGTGAGCCCATCCGAGATGATGCAACCTGAGATACGCATCAATGAAGTCTTCGGTGATCCACCCGTTGTCACGATGAGGTGCGGCACAATTTCGCATCACATTTTCGAATTGTGTGTCAACTCGAACTTCGAACTTTTTCGCACTACGACGCATTGTGCGCGAAACTTTTAGACCATCGAGTGGAATTACGGCGCGCATCTGTGGTGACCACCAAAGTAAGTCGCTATCTTTGCCAATGCCTTCATTTGAAACCATCGGAAACACACCGTGTCGATACGCGTAGATCAGTGTTTCTGGCTCAAGATCGGCACCCCGACCGACAACATCATGTCGCGGCCACTTTGCTCTATCGGGAAACTCCCAAACAGACTCACCAAGACTTGTTGGCAAGTCGTTGAATTTCATTTTGTTTGAAACTAGTAGCTGTAAAAACCCTGTTTGGTTTTTCGACCGAGCTTGCCTTCGCTGACCAATTTTTTCAACATCGGTCGCGGTTCAAGATTGGCCGATTTGAATTCAGCATGAAGCGCATCGAGAATCGCCACCGACGTATCTAGGCCGACAAGATCGAGCAGGGCAAATGGACCCATCGGAAAATTGCAGCCACCTTTCATCGCCACGTCGATGTCCTCCATCGAAGCAGTGCCAGCCTCGAACATCGCAATTGCATTATTTAGATACGGAAACAGCAGCGCGTTGACGATAAAGCCGGCACGGTCAACAACTTGAACTGCATCTTTGGCGCAGGCTTTGACGAAACTGTTGGCTAGAGCGATTGTCTCATCGCTCGCAGTTATCGGCCGAACGACTTCGACTAGAGGCATTAACACTGCAGGATTAAAAAAATGAATTCCACAAACTTTGTCTGGGCGGTTTGTAACTTTGGCCAATTCAATCACAGGCAGCGTGCTCGTGTTGGTCGACAAAATGCAACTGGGTTTGACTGCTTTGTCGAGTGCGGCAAAAAGTTCTTTTTTTGTCGCGAGATCTTCCGCCACCGACTCAATGATTAGGTCACAATTTGCCAGATCGTCAAGTGTGCTTGTGACACAAATATGGGCCATTGCCGCATCGAGTTGTTCTTGGCTGATTTTTGATTTTGCTAATTGCTTTTTAAGGCTGCTTTCGATCGCATTCTTGGTTGCATCAGCCGTTTCTTGGCTGCGAGACCGAATCACGACGTCAATTCCCGACTTGGCGATCACTTCGGCGATACCCGAGCCCATAATGCCTGAGCCGATTACGCCAACGAGTCTCACCCGTGCGACTGTAGTTGCACCGTCTTAGTTTGCCAAGCCGTGGCTTGAAGAACAC
This sequence comes from Acidimicrobiia bacterium, assembly GCA_009927565.1. Lineage (GTDB taxonomy): Bacteria > Actinomycetota > Acidimicrobiia > Acidimicrobiales > Ilumatobacteraceae > BACL27. Next base: position 2,921 of record RFMT01000214.1, on the reverse strand, counting down.
CTTGCATTAACTCGGCACAGATAACCTCGGGCAAGTGAAAAGTCAACAAGTAACTGGGCTAGTCGACGACCCAAAACGATTGATCGGTCTAGAAGCGGTGCATAACTTTCGCGACTTAGGGGGCTATCCGACAGCCAGTGGTCAATTTACGAAATGGCGAATGTTGTTTCGTGCCGATGGCCTTTACCGACTTACACCGCAAGATGCACAAACAGTCATTGACCTCGGCGTGCAAACCGTCATTGACCTGCGGACTCAAAAAGAAGTGCAAACTCGCGGAACCTTTCCAGTAAGTCAGTTTCCGATCAACTTTCATCACTTGCCGATCATCGATGCGACATGGAATGACGGAGATACGCCCGAAATCGAAGACGTCGTCGAGTTTTTGGTATGGGCATATCGCGAAATGCTCGACCGCGCCTCAGAGAAATTTGCCGACGCAATCAAATTGATTGCCGCTCAAGATGTCTTGCCTGCGGTTTTTCACTGTGCTGCCGGCAAAGACCGAACTGGAATTTTGGCTGCGTTTATTTTGTCAATTCTTGGTGTGCCTGACGAAATCATCAGCGCCGATTACGGTAAAACCGCTGAAGGCATGAAGCGCCTAATTGAGTGGGCCAAAGTTAAACAACCTGAACTCGCAGACGCATATGCAAACATGCCGGCTCGTTTTGCTGCTTCCGACCCGCGCGCAATGACAATTATTCTTTCTGACCTAAACACAAAGCACGGTTCGGTTCAGAACTATCTTCGCGAAATTGGCGTTGATGAAAAGATTTTTACAACGCTTCGCGCAGACTTGCTCAATTGATGCAATTTAACTTTCGGTAATTTGCACCGAAATTATTCGAATTTCTTCTTTTGGTGGAACACCGTTTGACGCTGGGTCACTGTTGCCCGCCTTATCAAGCAGGGGCAATGTTGTGTCAAGACCAGCCGTCACTTGACCAAACAGCGAGTAACTCGGTGGAAGTGTCATGCCTTGCTCACCAGAAATTATAAAAAATTGGCTGCCGTTTGTATTCGGCCCAGAGTTGGCCATCGCCAACGAGCCAAGTTTGTATTCGCCCGCTGCCGGCAACTCGTCGGCAATTGCGTAACCAGGGCCACCTGCGCCAGTCGCAGTTGGGTCGCCACACTGAACGACAAACGTCGGTATTGCACGATGACAAACGGTGTCGTCAAAATACTTTGATCGTGCCAAATTCACGAAGTTGTTTACCGTGCCGGGCGCCTTGGTTGGGTCGAGCACCACAGTCAGGTCGCCCTTGTTGGTTGAAATGAGCGCGGTATATGTCTTGGTTGGGTCGATGCAAAGTTTTGGCGCGGAGGCGAATTCTCGAACTTGATCACCTGAACCATCAGTTGGTGCACACTCGCCTTGACCATATTCAAATGGCCCTGCCGGTACGGGTGCGACAGTCGTTTCAGAATTTTCAGCAACCGAAGTTTCAGTTGTTTCTGGCGCAGTCGTACTGTCGCTCTCTGGCCACAAGCTGATGGCGGCAACAATTGCAACAACAACGCCAACAAGCAGAGCGATTCGAGTGCTGCGACGAACCAGTTTTTGTCTTTGAAGTTGCTTTTCAAGTTCGCTTTGGCGAGCTCGACGATTCTCTTTTTGGCGATTGCGCTTATCTGTACCCATGAGGTGAAAATGCTACAGGTCGGTAACACCAGTAGAGGTAGCGTTGAAGCCCGTGGCATTGATCGTTCAAAAGTATGGGGGCACATCAGTTGCCGACCCCGAGCGAATGCGTAATGTCGCTCGCCACATTGCCGCGACAAGAGCAGATGGCAACCAGTTGGTAATAGTTGTTTCAGCTATGGGCAAAGCCACCGACAACTTATTAGACCTCGCTCGTCAAGTTTCGTCGGCGCCGGCTGGTCGCGAAATGGATATGTTGCTGACAACAGGTGAACGCATCAGCATGTCACTGCTCTGCATGGCGCTTCAAGATCTTGGCGTTGATGCGATGAGTTTCACCGGTAGCCAAGTAGGCATAATCACCGACACCGTGCACGGTCGAGCAAAGATTTTGGAAATTAAAGGCGATCGCGTTCGCGAGGCACTAAGCGAGGGCAAAGTTGCTGTCGTCGCGGGTTTTCAAGGCGTCAGCACCGCAAAAGAGATCACGACACTTGGTCGTGGTGGCAGCGACACCACTGCTGTTGCACTCGCTGCCGCACTGAAAGCCGATGTATGCGAAATTTATACCGATGTGACAGGCGTGTTCACTGCTGACCCGCGAATTGTGCCTCAGGCTCGCAAACTTAAGCACCTCGAATTCGACGAAATGCTCGAGATGGCTGGTGCGGGAAGCAAAGTTTTGGCACTGCGAAGCGTCGAGTTTGCACGCAACCACAATGTGCCAATACATGTGCGCTCAAGTTTCACCTGGGAGCAAGGAACATGGGTAACAGCCGAAGTAAGAAAAGGAGAAGAAAATATGGAAGAACCAATTATCTCGGGCGTGGTTCACGACACAGGTGACGCAAAGATCACTGTGCTTGGCGTACCCGATCAGCCCGGTGTTTCAGCCGCTTTGTTCGAACCATTAGCCAGCGCAAACGTAAACGTAGACATGATCGTACAAAACACTTCGACGGCAGGCACAACCGATATTTCATTTACTTTGCCTAAAACAGACGTTGCCAACGCACAACCAATCGTCGAGAGAATCGCCAAGCAAGTTGGCGCAACCGGAGTAACTCAAGACACGAATATTGCCAAGATTTCACTAGTAGGTGCTGGCATGAAGTCAAGCCCTGGCATCGCTGCAAAAATGTTTCGCGTTCTGGCAGACAATAACGTCAACATCGAAATGATTTCGACGAGCACGATTCGAATTTCTGTCGTTGTGGCTGCGCCAATGCTTGAAAAGGCCATCCGATCTTTGCATACGGCATTTGATCTGGAT
>RFMT01000001.1 GCA_009927565.1 Acidimicrobiia bacterium | reverse complement strand
TGCAAAATTGCATCGCACTCATCGTGTTCGCCCGTGAACATGCTGCGCATTTCAAGCGAGTCGAGTTGACTGCGACATGCAGCGATACCTTTTTCAAGTTCTGGCTCTTGAGTTGCGTCATCTTCGGCACGAGCCAGCTCGTGCAAAACGAACAAGTCGTCAACAGTCGCCGAAAGCAAATTGAACTGATCGATGTCGGCTTTCAGCGCGGCGTATTGCGAATTTATTTTCTTCGCATGTTCTTGGTCGTTCCACAAGTCTGGCTTGGCGACCTCACCTTCGAGTTCAACGAGCAGTCCTCGCGAAGTTTCGATATTCAAATACTGCGCGGCTTCACCAATACGACGACGCAAATCTGCAAGGTCGCTCGAAAAATCTTTCATGATCGGTGAACCGCCTTAATTAACGCGGCCGTGGCACATTTTGTATTTTTTACCAGAACCACACGGACACGGTGCGTTGCGTGGTGTCTTTGACCAATCTGGTTGACCAACACCCACTAGAAGCTGCTTTAGTGCTCGGTGCTTGGTCTACATTTTCGTCAGACGTCTGGCGAATGTTGCTCAACTTACTGGCAGGTGCCGAGTTGTTGATCACTTGTACGTGCATCACATATTTAACGAAATCTTGCGCGATGCCCTTCATCAAGGCGCCGAACATTTCGAAGCCTTCGCGCTGCCATTCGACCAATGGATCTTTCTGGCCGATCGCTCGCAAATTGATGCCCTCTTGCAGATAGTCCATTTCTTCGAGGTGTTCACGCCATCGTTGATCGATTATTTTCAGCATTACTTGACGCTCAACTTCGCGCATCACGGGTGCGGTCATTTCGGTCTCGCGCTTGGCATAAAACGCACTCGCGTCGGCCATTACAAGGTCGTAAATTTCATCGGTCGAATCACATTGGGCGACTTTTGCGGCACTGATTTCAGATGGCCAGAATGTGCGCAGTTCAAGAACCAAACCGTCGATATCCCACTCGTCATCGGCTTCGGCAACACAATGAGATTCAATCAATGCATCTACGGCTTCGGCCAGATAATCCATAGCTGCTGACTTGAGATCAAGACCCTGCAAAATTTGATCGCGTCGCAGATAAATAATCTTGCGTTGCTCGTTCATTACTTCGTCGTACTTCAGCACGTTCTTTCGAATCTCGCCGTTGCGCTGCTCGACCGTGCTCTGCGCTCGCTCAATCGCTTTGGTCACCATTTTTGCTTCGATCGCTTCGTCATCAGGTAACGCTCGACCCATCACCCATGAGAGCGCCCCTGTGGCAAATAATCGCATCAATTCATCATCGAGACTCAAATAGAAGCGACTTTCACCAGGATCACCTTGTCGTCCAGCGCGTCCACGTAACTGATTATCTATACGTCGACTTTCGTGGCGCTCGGTGCCCAAAACATAGAGACCGCCAAGTTGGCGAACCTTGTCACCTTCGACTTTGCAACTTTCAGAATGTTTGGCAAGTTGCTCGCGATAACGATTTTGGGCTTTGTCACGCGCCGTCAAAAAATCTGGTGGCATCGAGTCGAGTGGTGCCGGCAAAGCAAATTCATCAAGAAGTGTCATCGGATCAAAACCCTCTTTAAGCACATCTTGGCGCGCGAGACCTTCGGGGTTTCCGCCCAACAAAATGTCAACGCCAC
>RFMT01000422.1 GCA_009927565.1 Acidimicrobiia bacterium | reverse complement strand
GCTGGTGCGTGCAATGCGTGCTCAAGGTGTGGCAACTATGCGTGATTTGGCTGATTACTATCGCCAAAAGCCGGCAGTCGTCAAGCCTTTAGTTGGCGAATTGGTTGAGCAAGGCGTATTGCGCGAAGTCACGGTCGATGGTTGGCAAGACCAGGCATATGTTCATCGAAGTGCCATGTTGCCAAAGCGGCTATTTGCCACAGCATTGTTGTCGCCGTTTGACTCACTTGTTTGGTGCCGCCCACGCAATGAACGGTTGTTCAACTTTCACTATCGCATCGAGATTTACACGCCCAAAGAAAAGCGTCAGTTTGGCTACTACGTATTGCCGTTTATGGCCAATGGTGAAATGGTTGGCCGCGTCGACTTAAAAGCCGACCGCGAGAATTTGAAGTTGCTTGTGCAAAGTGTGCACACCGAACGCGGCGTGAAACGTTCGGCAGTCAATGATTCGCTCACCGCCGAGTTGCGACTCATGGCATCTTGGTTGGGTTTGCGTCGGTAGAGTTTTCTAGATGTCGCCGCTGATTGCGCTCGCTGGTCGCTATGGTGCGCCGAGTCGAGTTTCGCGCGACGCAGTTGCGTTTGCCGGGCGTCGATACCTTGATGCAATCTTGCGGGCGGGGGGCGAACCAGTCGTAATTTCTCCACAACCGCTGACAATTCAAGATGCCGAAGCGATGATGCGTCGTTTCAACGGTCTCGTGTTGATGGGTGGCGCTGACGTCAACCCTGCGCTCTATGGGCAAACGGCCGGGCCACATATATATGGAGTGCAGCCCGAGCAAGATACTTTTGAAACTTCGTTGCTCAAAGCGGCGCTAAAACTCGACTTGCCAGTGCTGGCAGTTTGTCGCGGCATGCAACTTGCCAATGTTGTGCTCGGCGGTTCTTTGGTTCAGCATCTCGGAGAACTTGCGAATGCAAACGATCTTCTCGCGCACGCACCAAAGCAGTTTCCGGTTGGCGAAGAGTTTGCGCTACATCAAGTGAATATCGAACCAAAGTCGAAGATGGCAGCAGCACTTGGTGCGACGCAAGTTAACGGTGCGTCATTTCATCACCAAGGTATCGCTGAATTGGCAAACGATTTAGTCGCCGTCGGTTATGCCCCTGACGGCATTCTCGAGGCAGTCGAGCATCGTACAAAGTGGCTACTTGGCATGCAGTGGCACCCAGAAGATACGGCGGCGACAGACCCGTTGCAACAGAATTTGTATAACGCGTTCGTGCGACGCGCGCGCAAGTTGCTAGCCGCCGAAGCGACGATATAAACGTTCGGCTGGGCCGCGACCAAAAAGCGGACTCCACCAATTTGCCCAAATTACCGCGACAACAAAAACTACGATACTCATCGTCATCGCGGTGTCAAGGCCCGTCGGCTGAACTAATCCAACTTGGTTGACGACAAAGTTATAAATAAAAATATGCGCCAAATAAATTGTCAGCGTGAGTTGACCAGTTGTCTGAGCGATTCGCACGCCGAATGACCCTTTGAATCTTTCACAAAGAATTGTGATTATCAAAAACACTGTGACAACCACGCCGAGTGAGGCCAAAACATAGAGCACGCTGCGATCAAAGGGTCGAGTTGACACCAAGTGGCGCCAAACCAGCGCGCTTCTCACGCCATTGTCAGCATCGTCGCGAACGAGTGAGTTAACGATTGCATTCGTGATGTACGAAAGAGCTGCTGTGCCTAAGGCGATGATCAAAAGTTTGCTACGAATTCTGACTATGTCGTGATATTTGCGACCGAGCAAGATGCCTGTTATGAAAAATGCAAGCCAAGGGAACAATGGATGTGTGTAGTCAATAAATAAACGGATCATCAGGTCGCGTGGTGTGCTTGGCGTGCTCGGTGAAAGCCAAGTTGTCAGATTGCCATCGAATGATTGTTCAAGACGCCACCATTCGATGATCGCTGCGGCAAAAGATGAAATCACGGCGAGTGCGATCAGTTTTCGCGCCGACCAAATCGCAATGATGCTGGCAACGACAAAGTATGCGCCGTAATACGGCAAGATCGTGCCAGCCCAGACCCATTCAATGCCGTAGCCAAGTGTGGATAGAAAAAGTCCGCGGCGGGCGAGTCGCCATCGAGCTTCAGTGCGGGTTCGTGCAATTTCGTTTACGTCACGATGTGAGTTTGCGCGGGCGACATCTTGCATCAGTAATGCAACACCCATGCCAGCAACCATCACAAAACCGACAGGAAACGGATTTGCCAGCGCACCCTCAAACGGGTGCCACCATCTCTCGAATATCGACGGTGTTGTCGTTGCACCGGTGCTCTGAAAATTCAGATAGCCGTGATAGTTGAGCACGATGATGCCAAATAGGGCGACCGTGCGGGCAACATCAAGCGACGCGAAGCGCTGCTCAAGTTGGCGATCACTTGCGTGATTCGGCACTTTTAGATCCAAGAAATAATGTCTGGATAGACGCGAGTTAATGGTTGTTGTACATCAACCAAGTCACCAGTTTTAGGTGCGGTTTGATTTGCAGGTACAAAAACCATCGACGTGTGCATATGTGACGGCTCGACGAGACTAAGACGCGTCGAGTTGAAATGAAACGGACTCAACTCAGCTCCAACGAGTTGAACGCCGTGGCTCGTGCCGGCGCCGATCATTACGAGAGTGCCATCTTGATGAAGAGTGATGTTGCGATAACCGACAACGTCGCCGCTGTTCACTGGTCGCGCATCGAGCACATCGGCGTTAAGTTCGAACATCGATTTGTCGCCAAGCCAAAGTTGCGTTCCACTTCGAACCCGAATTGTTTTATTAGCAAATTTTTTACGCAAATCGATGAGATTTTCTGCATCAATGTGACTGACAAACCACGCCAAGTCTGAATCAACACGTGAAATTATGTTGCCAATTTCAGTGGCATGGCTTTTCGGAGTTCCGTCGAGAGGCGGGTGTACCGACCAACCAATTTGAGCGAGGCCTGCGGCTTGCACTGAGTTGATAAGAGCATTTAGCTCGCTCAAGTCGGCGCCATACCGATTCATGCTCGAGCGCAATTTAATGATGACTTCACCGCGCCAACCGGCATCGCGCAGGTTTTGCACGTGATCAACCGAGCCAACTGTCAGGACAACATTTTTGGGCATGCGTGTTGCGGCCGGCAGTGCTTTGCCGACTGGTGTTAGAACAAAGGCCCGACAGTTGCTGGGCACGTCATGGGTTTCAAAAACTGTACCCACGGCGATATCGCGTGAGATTTTTTGGGCATGCTCAATTAATGTCGCGCGACCAAAACCATAACCATTGCCTTTAACAACTGGTATTAGATCGCCGAGGCTATTGGTGGTTTCAGAAACGTGACGACGCCAAGCCGTCGAGTCAACATTAAGTTGCAAAGTCACTGCCATTAACTTTACAGCCGTGAGTTAAACGAATTACTTGTTGCGTTTTTGTCTCTTTAGAACTGCCCGCACGACTTCAATCACTATTGT
>RFMT01000221.1 GCA_009927565.1 Acidimicrobiia bacterium | reverse complement strand
GGAGGAAGCGAATATGCCCAACACAACTCTAATTTTTAGCGGCGGTCTCACCCCAAGTGACATCACGCTAAACCACGCGCGCGCGATTCAAAATGTCAATCTCGTCATCGCCGCCGACTCTGGTCTGCACACGGCGCAAAAACTCAACATGCACGTCGACTTTGTGATCGGCGATTTCGACTCAGTGGATGAATCTGCGCTCGCCCGCGCCACGTCCGCGCAAACCCAAGCCATTCGCCACAGCACGGACAAAGACTTCACCGACCTTGAGTCAGCACTGTTGCTCGCCGTTGACAAAAACTCACAGCACATCGTCATTGTCACTGCTGGTGGCGGCAGACTCGATCACCAATTTGGTTTTGTCGCCGCAATGTTCAACCCGAGGTTACGTGACTGCAAAGTTGAGGCTCTCTGGCACAACAACCGACTCTTCGCATTGCAAGGCCCAGCAACTCGCGAAATCGCGACACAAGTCGGCGACACCATTGGGTTGCAAAGCTTTAGCAACAAGTCAGAAAAAATCTCAACAACTGGTCTGCATTGGCAACTCACCAACGAATCGCTCAATAATTTTGAGACACGCGGTGTAAGCAATGTTGCGACCAAAGAAAGAGTTTCAGTCTCAATTGAACTCGGTCAACTACTCGTTGTTCATCAACCAAAGAGCTCATAATGCGCATCAAAGGGGCCAAAATGCAAACAAAGTTTCTCCCACTGATTTTCGTCGCATCACTAATTGCGGGTGCCTGTAGCGGCAATCAGTCAAGTGATTCAGATAACGCCTCGACCCCAACAGATGCACCGACCAAAGACTCGACAACCGAATCAAACCAAGCTGGAAATGTCACTCTCACACTCCTGGCTTACGACTCATTCACTCCGTCGCCAAATATTTTTGATGACTTCACCGCACAAACTGGCATCCATGTCGAGGTCAGTCTCGGCGGCGACGCCGGCGAACTCGTAACCAAGGCCGGCCTCACATCGGGCAACCCCGAAGCCGATGTTCTATGGGGCGTCGACAACACACTTCTTTCGCGAGCAGTTTCAAAAAATATCTTCACTTCGTATGCGACAAAAAATCTTGCCGACATTGACGAGTCAGCACGCAAACTCGTACCGAACAACGAAGCGACACCAGTCAATACGGGTGACGTGTGCATCAACTTCGACGTCAACTGGTTCAAACAACGCAATCTCGCAGCACCTCTTACGTTGCGCGCACTGACTTCGTCAAATTACGCAAACCTGCTCGTCGTGCCGAGCCCAGTCAACTCGTCACCGGGTTTGGCATTCATGCTCGCGACAATTGCTGAATTCGGTCAAGACGGTTGGGATGAGTATTGGAAGTCACTCAAGCAAAACGGCGCGCTAATCGTCAGCGATTGGACAACCGCCTACTACACAGAATTCTCCGGCTCATCCGGCAAGGGCGATCGACCCATCGTCGTAAGTTACGGATCAAGCCCGCCCGCCGAGATGATTTTCGCGAACCCCCGTCCGGCAACGGCTCCAACTGCTGTCGCCGCATTGACTTGTTTCAGGCAAGTTGAGTTCGCAGGAATTCTTCGTGGCACAAAACATGAACCT
>RFMT01000249.1 GCA_009927565.1 Acidimicrobiia bacterium | reverse complement strand
GCATCGCTGTTGGTCTTTGTCATTGCGGCAGTGATCATTGGTCGCGAGGCCCGTCGCCTCGACAGTGTTGCGCCACGGGCGGTCTATGAACTCGAACAGGCAACGCAATTCGTTGCCGACAATTTGCCCAGCGAAACTCAAGCGCGGCTGACGTTCGCTGAACTGCGTAAATTGTTGGTTTTTCACATGCGTTGGCTGCACGACAAAGGTCTGCAACCAGCGGGTGTCGTAGATCGTCGGCAAGACATCGTCGATGAAGTTGTGATTGACGAACAAACCCTGACTGCTTATCTGTTAGATGCTGCCGAGAAAAACAACATTGAGATTCTCGACGATGTCGACGCCGTATACGTCGTTAAGGCACACCTTAAATATTTTGACGCAATCGGCGCGATCGGCCCGCAGTCAAACGACTAGGCGACTGTCAATATAAAACTCAGCGCTTCGTCGAGCGACTGTTTTGAAGTCGAATCTGTTTTCCAGATGTTGGTATAGCGCTGCAGATTCGGGTTGAAATATGGATCATCATCGAGAACTGAACCCCACCGGGCGCCAAGTTTTGCGACTTCGGCTTCGACACGTTTAGCAATTCGTGTTTTTGACTCGAAGTGAAACAGGTGAGCGTGTGGTGTGAACACTGCTCGGTAGCCGGCAAGCTGAACCTTTAGACAGAAGTCAATGTCGTTCCAGTTACCCGGAAACTCCATGCACAGTCCACCGACTTGCTCGAAAACATCTCGACGAATCAGAGCACAGGCTGCGATCAGGCTCGAAACTTCGCGTTGCACTCGCAACAAGTTTTGCGGCCCAGGCGTCTCGGGGCTGCGCGCGCGATAAAGATCTGTCGGGTCAGGGCTAAAAATATGGCCAGCACTTTGAATCGTCGAGTCTTCAAACAGCAACATCGGGCCAACAATGCCAACTGTCGGGTCATTGAACATCGCCACCATTAATTCAAGTGCTTCAGCCGTAATTATCTCGGTGTCATCGTTAAGAAGCAAGATCAAGTCAGACTCACATGACATCGCCCCGAGATTATTTTTCTCAGCAAAGTTGAACGGCCGATCGTAATCAATTATTTTTAGCCGCGCACCGCCGATCTCTTTCAATGTTTCACGCACAGTTTGTGGCGTCGGTGTGTCGGCAACGACAACAACTTCAAAATTCTGATAAGTCGATTTTTCGAACAAACTGCGCACAGCCTCAACAACCAGCACACGTTCTGAACCAAAAACCTCAGCTGACGTGCCTCGCGTCGGCACGATCACTGCAACACTTGGCTTTGTCGTCAATTTCCGTTTGACACGAACACTCGGCACAGACGCATCAAATTCGCAATTTGCATCAATTTTTTGCCGTGTGCAATGTTCAACTACGGCTTCTAGCGATGCCGATGGGCGAGAGTCTCGATTTTTTGCCATCGTCAGAAGTTCTGGCATGCGCACAATATTTTTTGCGTTTTCGCTTAAGCGCAATGCACGATCGTGGGCGTGTCGCACGGCGAGGTTAGTTATGCCGCCTGCGCGTTCAACAACTTCGGAGCGAGCAACAAGTGTCTCGCCGACATAACAGTGGCCGCGCAGTCGCTCAGGTGACCAACCCGGTCGGCGTACAAAGCTCAGCGGTTCGGCTTTGACGCCTGTCGGGTGGGCCGCGTCGCCATAAACCAAATCGGTCGCCGCATTTTTACGGATAATTTCGCGCACATTAACCAACGACTCGCGATACAAACCATCACCCGCATTCAAAAAAATCACATATTCGCTGGTTTTAAAATCATCGGCTGTCGCAACCACTCGCACGCGACGAAACGACCAGCGACGCTGCAAGTGTTTTATCGCATCGGGCACCGCGCCATAAACGAACCACTTGATATCTTTCGAGCCGGCTACGACAAGAGATTTGTGTGTCACTACCAAATCGTCAAGCGTCGCACCATGAGCATCGGTGACAATTAAAAACTCGCTCATACAGTGATTTTCTTTATCAACTTGCGCAAAGGTCTAGGGATGTTGCGGTAAAAAAATCTCGCTGGTCGCAGCCATGGCGAGTGCACCCAGTTGGTCACATGCACCTGCGATGTATTCGGTGGAAATGAGTATTCGCGCACTTCGCCGAAGCGCTCAATTTGTCGCTGTTGTTCGCGGGCTTTGGCCATTTTGGCAAATTCAGCGTCTCGCTCAGCCAGAACTTCAATCTTTTGTTGCACGACAACAGGGTCGAATTGAGGCGACACCATGACTATTTAAGGATATCTAACGAGGTCAGGCGCGGTTAGATCATCATATTTAGCGCGCCAACGACCCGTTCGCCGAGTGCGACATCGCCAACAATTTTGATTCGGTCGCGTAGCTGTTCACTTGTGGCACGACCAGTTGCCAGTTCGATGAAAACGTTGCTATCCAATTCAATTTCAACTACTGGTGTTACATCACTCGAATCAACAATGTTCGCGCGACCGTCTTTTACTGCGATCACGATTCTTCGTTGAACCGGCGCAGTAATCGTCACAACCAACACCGAACCTTCTGGAGCCTTTGCCCGCTTGCCAACAACCATCGGCAAAGTTCTGATTAGACGGTCGACGCTTAGTTCTGCACCAAGCGAACCCTGATTGCCCGGCTTTTTGATTGCACGACGCATGTCTTGCTCGTGCACCCAACTATCCATGGCTCGAATGCTCAAGAAGACCGCCATTGGGGCTTTTCCAATCGGCGTGTTCGACTCAGCGGTGAAATAACTCTCTGGTGCCGAATCAAAAAATGACTTTCGTGCAATTACAATTTCTTTGAATTCTTCAAGAACTTGTGCGCCGTTCAAATGTCGTCGCGAATCAACCTCATGCTCATTCATCTCGCCGATCGGGTTCTTCACATGTGAGAGGTCAGTGGCTTTGTGCTGCGTGCCACCGAGACCACCGAGCGCCTTTTCTGTGCCGATGATGTGTGACAAATTATCTTGCACCGACCAGCCAGGACAAGCAGTTGCAGTTTTCCATTCTGCTTCGGTCAAAGTTTCGCAAAGCTCTTGCATCGATTGCCACGTCTCGAAAAGACACCGAAGTGTCAATTTATAGTCAAGGTCGTTCATGGTGCTGGTGTCCGCACAGTGCGCCACTGGCGCGCTCGAAGGTATGAGTCAAAAGTTTCAGCGATATTCGCCAAGTCACGTGACGTTTTCGGGGTTTTAATTTCGTATAGGCCGCTGATTTCGCTGTAGTCATTCATCAGTCGCCATAGTTTCATTGCCTCTTCTCCGCGAGGTGGCGGAACAACAACTGGACCAAAAACACTTCGACCGTTTTCGAACACGATCAGTGGCACGCCGAATGCAGCAAATTTATTTACTGATTCTTCGTGATCGCGACGCACATCATCGTGTGTAGTTTTGTCGGCGAGTGCTTCGTCCCAAGTGTTTTCGGGTGCGGCGATGCTTGCGAGAAGTTCGCGGGCGGTTGCTTCTTCGTACGGGCGCAATCCATCTTCATGCAACGCTTTGGCTGCCGCAAGATACCAATCGTCACATAGGTCTATATCAATTCGTCGCAACCATGCTGCAATTCGCAACGGTGTCCAGCCGTAAGAAATTTCTCGCTCCCACGGGTGCTTCTTGCCTTCTTCTCGATTTATCTCTTCGAGACTAAAGAACTTCCAATTGATTTCAAGATCGATCTGCGATCGAACCTCGCGAATCCAGATCGAAGTTTGATAAGCCCACGGGCACATTGTGTCAAAGAAGAAATCAATCTTCTGCGGCTTGCCGATTGAACTCGCCATTGCTTTCAGGCTAGTCACCAAGCCGATGTCGAAAACGAGCCGGGGCTAGATTTGAATCATGCAGAGACCCACTCGATTTGCCCATACGAGATATTTGGGCGACAAGCGCACTCAATTCGTATACGACGTTGACTCACTCGACGAAGCGAAATATGCGTCGTTAATCGAAGAGATTTGTAATTCCGATGTCGGCATCTGTTTTGCGCCCGACACATTGCCCGAGGCGCGCAATCGCGGATACACATTGGCAACCGAAGGCAAAACTCGTCGCCATCGCAAGCCCCACGCTTAAAACAGAGCGAGTGCCACAACTGTGAACGGGTCGTTTCTTTCGAGCGGCATTTCGTTGGCGCGTTATCTCGCCAAGCCGTCAGGCAAAAACGGTGCGATACCAGGCATGTTGTTGTGTCACGGTTTCCCGGTGGCGATGAACGATGCGCGACATTCGGCGAGCACGTTTCCAGAACTGATCGATCGTGTCGCCAACGAGTTGGGTTGGGCAGCGATGACTTTTACGTTTCGCGGTTGCGGTGGCAGCGAAGGCGATTTTTCGATGCAAGGCTGGATCGACGATCTTCGCGCAGCAATCGACCACCTCGTTGAACAAACAACACCAAGTGGTGTTTGGTTGGTCGGCACAAATACGGGCGCGTCGTTGGCTTTGTGTGCAGCAGCCGACGATCCGCGGATCAACGGCTGCGCGTTGCTCGGCCCTCGGGCCGACTTTGATGACTGGGCCGCTCAACCGCGACGTTTCTTAGAACACGTGCGCGAGGTTGGCGCGATTCACAAACCAAAGTTTCCAGAGTCGTTCGACGAGTGGTCGCGTGAATTGCGAAGATTCAGACCGACAGATGCAGCGCGTAGGTTTGCGCCTCGGCCATTGTTGTTGTTGCACGGCGACGATGATGAATCCGTGCCGACGGCTGACTCGCGGGTTCTTGCCGAGGCACACGGTTCGGCAGAACTTCAAGTCATTGCGGGTGCTGGTCACCGTTTGCGTCATGATCCGCGAGCAATTGCAATGTTGCTGGGTTGGCTCGATCGCCAGCGCTCCAACATGCCGAACTAAAAATTTATTTGCGATACCCGTTCGGGTGAGTGTTGTGCCATGAATAGGCAGACGCAACTATCTGCTGCAACGATTTTGTCGCGTGCCAATTTAAAGTCATATTCGCAAGTGTCGCATCGGCGTAAACGCTGACAGGGTCGCCTGGGCGTCGCGCCGAAACCGTGTAAGGCACTTTACGTTTAGCAATTTGTTCGGCAAGTTCAATCAGTTGCATCACCGAGGTGCCGTTGCCAGTGCCGATGTTGCAAGCCATTGTTTTACCGCCAGATTCGAGATACTCAAGCGCCTTCAAGTGAGCAATCGCCAAATCTTCGACATGTATATAGTCGCGAATACATGTGCCGTCAGGTGTGTCATAGTCATTGCCATAAATTTCAAACTTGAACTCGCTATCCAAAAGTGCTCGCATTACACGCGGCAACAAATTTTGCGAGGTCGTCCAATCTTCGCCGATTTTGTTGTCGCTACTTGCGCCAGCAGCGTTGAAATAACGCAAACTAACTGAACTAATTGGCTGCGTCACCCGAACGGCAAGTGTGCTGAGATATTTTTCGACCGCAAGTTTTGTCTCGGCGTAGACACTTTCGGGCATCGTAGGCATCGCCTCAGTCACTGGCACCGACTTCGGCGTGCCGTAAACAGCAGCCGAACTCGAAAACACAAATTTGTCGACTTTGTATTCTGTGAGCACTGCCAAAAGTTTTTCGGTTGATGCAACGTTGTTGCTCCAATACATTTCGGGCTTCGCCATCGATTCACCGACTGCCTTGTACGCCGCAAAATGCACGACACTTGCGACGTCATGGTCTTTGCAAATTCTGCCAACAAGTTCTTGATCGGCGATATCGCCAACAATCAGTTCGGCATCAACGACCGCTTCGCGGTTGCCGCGCTCTAAAGTGTCGAGAACAACTACTTTGCGATTTGCGCCACGCAATGCTCTCACCGTGTGTGCGCCGATATAGCCGGCGCCACCAGTTACAAGAACCGTCACTTCTTTACTCGGCTCTTTTTTCGCACTAATGGCCGGTCTTGTTTATCAGTATCGCGTGCGCGCTGCATCTGTTTGAATCCGCGCACTTTCAGCAGTGTCGCGGCCGAATAAATATCGGCGACACTTCGTGGCCTGGCATCTGAAAATACTCCTGCGTACTTCTTCCAGTCTTTTGGTCGAACACCAAATCGTTTGCCGAGAAGTGCAATGAAGATTTCAGCCTTCTCTTGGCCGTATCCGGGCAGTTTGCGCAGGCGCGCCATCAACTCTTTGGCATCTTTGACATCGCGCCAAAGATTTTCACCTTTGCCGTCGTAGTGTTCGGCAAGCGCCATACACAGAGCGTGAATTCGTGTCGCCATCGATCGAGGAAATCTGTGAATCGCGGGTTTCTCAGAACACACCGCCACAAATTTTTCAACGTCCATTGCCGCAATTCGCTTGGCGTTTAAATGTCCAAGTCGTTTGCGAATCGTGAATGGCCCGGTGAACGCCCACTCCATCGGCACTTGTTGGTCGAGCAACATACCAATCATTAGGGCAGTGCCGTCGCGGTTCAATAACGCATCAGCGCTTTCGATCCCAGTTATATACAAAGTTCGCGTCATTGGTGCAGAGCAAATGCCATTTCGGGATCAACCCCGTGCTGCTTTATCGCTTCGCCCACGATTTCAGATTTTATTTCGCCGGTCTTAGCCAACTCGTGCAACACCGCAACAACAATGTGCGGAGCATCAATCTCAAAGTGGCGTCGTAACGCGGTGCGGGTGTCACTTCGGCCCATGCCGTCGGTGCCGAGTGGAGTAAACGATCGACTCGGCACAAATCTCGCAACCTGCTCAGGCACGATGCGCATAAAGTCGCTGACAGCCACAATCGGTCCAACGCCACCGTCGAGCAATTCGGTGACGAGCGGATTTCGTGCTTGTTGCTCTGGGTGTAGACGATTCCAGCGCTCTACTTCTAGTGCTTGTTCACGCAACGACTTATATGAAGTAGCCGACCAAAGTTCGCAAGCGACGTCGTATTTCTCAAGCAATTCGGCCGCCGCCGCACTTGCCGCCGAATGCGCTGAACCCGAAAACAAAATTGACGCTCGATGCTTTGCGGTCGGAGCTTGTTTCCATAAATAGAGACCTTGCATTATTTGTTCAGCGATGCTCTTGTTTGGCTCTGTTGATTCGGGTATTGCCGGCATCGGGTAATTCTCGTTATAAAGAGTCAAGTAATAGAACACATCATTAGGTGCTTCGCCATACATTTCTTTGATACCTTCACGTACGATCGTCGCTACTTCGTAGGCGAATGCTGGGTCATAGGCGCGACACGCAGGCACTGTGCTTGCCAAAACGAGCGAATGTCCGTCTTGGTGCTGCAGACCTTCACCGTGAAGCGTCGTGCGTCCGGCTGTAGCACCGAGCAAGAAACCGCGTGCACGAGCATCAGCGGCTTGCCAAATTAAGTCACCAACTCGCTGAAAACCGAACATCGAATAGAAGGTATAAAACGGCACCATCGGCACACCTCGAGTTGCATAACTCGTGCCAGCGGCGATGAAACTTGCAAGACTGCCCGCTTCAGTGATGCCCTCTTCAAGAATTTGACCGTCGCTGGCTTCGGCGTATTTGAGCAACATGTCATGGTCGACCGGTTCATATTTCTGACCTTGAGATGCGTAAATCTTGAGTTCGCGAAACAGCGAGTCCATGCCGAATGTTCTGGCTTCGTCCGGAATGATCGGCACGACTCGGT
>RFMT01000161.1 GCA_009927565.1 Acidimicrobiia bacterium | reverse complement strand
TCAACATCTGCCGCAATGTTTATTTCTGCATGTACCAAAGCAAAAGTCAAACATCAAGTTTTCGTCTCTCGTAACAACATGCCTTGTGGTACGACTATCGGTCCAATTACCGCCACACGATTAGGCATTGACACGGTAGACGTCGGAGTACCTCAACTTTCAATGCATTCGATTCGAGAAGTCTGCGGAGTCAGTGATTTGATTTCTTTGCAACTGGCACTCAAGGCTTACTTCAGTTAGGTTGACCGACTCTTTGTTTGGCTTGATCAAATACGTTTTGCAGTGCAGCGCTCAACTCAGCAGTCAGATCGGTGGTCGCAGTACGGGGCAACCGACCCGCATCTGATTGGGGCGGAAAAATTGGTTTCCCTACAACAACCGAGCACTTCTTCGGCAGAATCTTTTTTGAACCCTTTGGCATAACGCCCTCGGTACCGCCAAAACCGACCGGAACAATCGGAACTCCGGCTTTTATTGCAAGATAGGCCGCACCGTCAAACAACTGATGAATATTGGGACCCGATTGTCGGGTGCCTTCCGGAAACATCACCAACGGCTCACCGAGCGACAAGACCGCAAGGCAACGCTTCAACGCTTCGAGGTCGGCAGTGCCACGAGTTACAGGAAATCCTCCGAGTGCTGACAACACTGCGGCTACAGGTTTGATTTTCCAAAGTGAATCTTTACCCATGAACCGAAGGCGACGATTTGTAACCAAACTTACAATCGGTGTATCGACGTTTGATCTGTGAATTGGTGCAAGTATAAACGCGCCAGATTTCGGAATGTTCTCCGGCCGTACACCCGCAATCGAAAATAGACTCGACAAAATAAATTGATAAGCGATCTGATGAGCGAGTAAAAAAATCTACTTGACATGCCTTGTCCGACTAAAAACGTCTGAACTTGCGTCATTTTGATTCTCGAATATTTCTTTTCTTTGCGACCACGAGTTGCTCGATGTGCTCGACAACTTCATTGACCGGTATATCGCTTGTATCTACGGTGACTGAATCAGAAGTCTTCATCAAGGGACTGTCAGATCGTGAAGAATCACGTTGATCGCGCTCGGCAATTTCGGCGGCAATAAGTTCGACATCGCCACCCGATTGCGCGACACGTCTTTTTGCTCGCACCAAAGGAGAGGCCGTCAAATAAACTTTTAGCGTTGCGTCTGGAAAGACAACCGAGCCGATATCTCGCCCCTCGACAACACCGCCACCTTGCTCACTCACCCACCGTCGCTGACGTCCACGTAGTTCAGTTCTCACCAGCGAATTTGTAGCCACCACACTCACAGCCCGAGTGACCTCTGGACCACGAATTGCTTGGGTAGCATCGACACCGTCGATACTGATCGAGTCATCATTTATCAGCATGACGCATTGAGAGGCAAGTTTCGCAACTTCAAACTCGTCTGAAGGGTCAAGTTTGCGAGTTAATGCCGCAAATGTGACTGCGCGATACATCGCACCCGTGTCGAGATATCTAAGGTTGAGTTTCTTGGCGAGCGCTTTAGCGATCGTCGACTTTCCCGCACCTGCAGGTCCGTCAATTGCGATAACGATCATCGCGCAATTTTGGGCAGTCGCGACATCTACCAACTCGTATCTTGCGCGCGACCTTCGTCATAGCCCGATGCACTCTGCACTCCAACTATTGCACGATCATGAAACTCACGAATAGTCGAAGCGCCAGCGTACGTGCACGACGACCTCACGCCAGCAATGATTTGGTCAATTATGTCTTCTACGCTTGGTCGTTGCGCGTCCAAATACATTCGCGACGAACTAATGCCCTCTTCGAACAACTCTTTTCGAGCCCGCTCAAAAGCACTCTCTGTTCGAGTGCGGTTTCGTACAGCACGGTTCGAAGCCATGCCGAAACTCTCTTTGTACAGACGACCGTTCGTGTCTCGCAGAGTATCAGCGGCCGACTCATATGTGCCGGCCAACAGAGAACCGAACATTACGTTTGCCGCTCCTGCCGCCAATCCAAGGGCCACATCGCGCGGATAACGAACGCCACCGTCGGCCCAAACATGTTTGCCTAGTTCTGCGGCGACACTCGCGCACTCTAAGACCGCCGAAAACTGAGGCCGACCAACGCCCGTCATCATTCGGGTCGTGCACATTGCACCCGGCCCAACTCCTACTTTAACGATGTCTGCTCCAGCGTTAATAATGTCCCTCGTGCCGTCGATCGTCACTACGTTGCCGGCAACTACTTTTGTTTCTCCGACTGCTTTTTTGACGTCAGAAACGGCCTCGAGCATTCGTACCTGGTGACCGTGGGCAGTGTCGACAACGATCACATCTACACCCATCTTTTGCAACTTTCTCGCACGATCAGCCGGATCGGCATTAACACCAACTGCCGCGGCGATCAACAACCGATTCTGACTATCAACGGCTGGAGAATAGATCGTGCTGCGGAGCGCACCGTTTCGGGTGATTACGCCGACGAGACGTTCTTTGCTGTCGATTACTGGTGCTACAGAAAGTCTTGCCTCGGTCAAATGTTCAAACATCTGTTGAGGTGACATTGAATCACTCAAAGTAAACATCTCGCTACTCATCACATTACGAATCTGCGTAAAGCGATCAAAACCAACAGCATCGTGCTCGGTGAATATGCCCGCCGGACGTTCGTCGTCATCGACAACGATTACCGCTCCGTGACTTCTCTTATAGATCAGACTCAATGCCTCACCGACTGTGCCATCAACCCTCATCGTTATTGGCGTGTCGATTATTTTGTGTCGAGATTTGACAAACCCGACAACAGTCTCGACCACATCAAGAGGAATATCTTGTGGCAACACGACGACACCACCGCGCCGAGCCACTGTTTCTGCC
This sequence comes from Acidimicrobiia bacterium, assembly GCA_009927565.1. Taxonomy (GTDB): domain Bacteria; phylum Actinomycetota; class Acidimicrobiia; order Acidimicrobiales; family Ilumatobacteraceae; genus BACL27. The sequence goes on along the minus strand of RFMT01000161.1, from coordinate 114 downwards.
ATACGGCGACCAGCAATGGCGGTCATATTTGAGACAACCAACGGAATTGTCGTGCCGATGCCATCTGGCGTGGTCAAGTCAACACTCAGTCGAGATTTAACACTCGAAAGACTC
>RFMT01000276.1 GCA_009927565.1 Acidimicrobiia bacterium | reverse complement strand
GATGTAATTCGTGAACTTTCCAATGGTCGTGAAGTTGACTACAACGGATCAAAAATCAAGTTCGAATGGGCTTCAAAAAGTAAGTGTGAAGTTTGGGTCGCTGCATACGGACCGAAAGCATTGCAGTTGACCGGTGAAGTAGGTGATGGCTTTATCTTGCAACTCGCCGATATTGACATTGCTGCGTGGACAATTGAGGCCGTACATAAGGCTGCTCGCGATGCGGGTCGAGATCCTAAGTCGGTGAAAATTTGTGTCGCTGCCCCAGCGTATGTTGGCGACGATATGTCACACATGCGTGAGCAATGTCGTTGGTTCGGTGGAATGGTCGGTAATCATGTTGCTGACATCGTGGCACGATATGGCGAATCGAGCGCCGTGCCCAAGGCACTAACTGACTACATCAAGGGTCGGCAAGGGTACGACTATAAACAGCATGGTCAGGCTGGCAACACGCACACAACTTTTGTACCCGATTCGATTGTTGACCGTTTTTGCATTCTCGGCAAAGTTGAAGATCACCTAACTCGGTTGAAAGAACTTAAAGAATTGGGTGTCGACCAGTTCTCGATTTATTTGCAACATGACGGCAAAGAACAAACTCTTGATGCGTATGGCAGACAAATTTTGCCCGAGATTGCGGCGCTGACCCAGGTCAAGAAGTAATCATGTTGATGCGCCGAATTGCGTATCGCTCGTCAATGTTTGTTCTGGCGATCGCTTCGGTGATTGCGTTGTGGGAAGGTTACAAAATTTTAGGTCCACAAGAAGGCGGCAAACTGTTTGGCGTCAGTATTTTGCCGCGAGCCAACAGCACTGCAATGCCACACGTTTGGGACATGCTAAGTCGCTATAACCGACCAGAGGTTCGAGGTTCTGAGACGAAAATTTGGTCAGTTGTTTTGTCGGGCACTTTGTTTTCGTTGCGACTATCTCTTGTCGGTTTTTTTCTTGGCACAACGATCGGCGTTGGTCTTGCGGTTTTGATGTCACGGTTCAGAGTTGTGCAGCGCGGACTTCTGCCATATCTAGTGATGTCACAAACTGTGCCGCTAATCGCTCTTGCACCGTTGGTTGTGAGTTGGGGAGGAAAGTTAGAAATCGGTTCGTTCGTATGGCCGAGGTGGCTGTCGGCTTCAATTCTCGGAACTTTCTTGGCATTCTTTCCGATTGCTGTCGGCACGTTGCGAGGGTTGGCCAGTGCGCCAGCCGCCGCAGTCGAATTAATGGATAGTTATGCCGCATCGTGGAAACAAACGCTGATTAAGTTGCGGTTTCCCGCGGCGGTGCCGTTCATGGTGCCGGCTTTCAAGCTGGGTGCCTCTGGTGCTGTTGTCGGCGTAGTTGTCGCTGAGATAAGCACAGGGCTAAAAGGTGGCATCGGTCGATTGATCATCGAATACGCCCGCGAAGCTACTGGTGACCCAGCGAAGGTCTTCACTGCAGTGTTTGGCGCCGCCGCACTTGGCATCACAATGTCGGGCTTGGTCGCGTTGTCAGATGTTTTGTTAATGCGAAATCGACCAAAGGAGACAAGCGCGTGAGTGCGTTAGAAGTTGTTGGCACGAGCAAGATTTTTAATCAAGGCACAGCGAAGCAAGTCGACGCACTTGTCGATGTGAATTTGACAGTTAAGCCTGGTGAATTTGTTTCGCTGATTGGTCCGTCAGGTTGTGGCAAGTCGACACTGTTGCGTTTGATTGCAAACTTGCTCGAACCAACTTCTGGTTCTGTGAGTGTGAACAAAAAAACTGCGGCACAGGCGCGACTTGATCAAGACTATGGAATGGCGTTTCAGCAAGCCGGCCTGTTTGATTGGCGAACTGTAAGCAAAAATATTGAATTGCCTCTCGAGTTGAAAGGTTGGGATAAAGACAAGCGTGAAGCGCGAGCCAAAGAGATGCTTGAACTAGTCAAGTTGCCAGAGTTTGCCGACTTGTATCCATGGCAACTTTCTGGCGGTATGCAACAGCGAATCGCAATCGCGCGAGCACTTGCCGCGCACCCACAATTGTTGTTGATGGACGAACCATTCGGTGCGCTCGACGAAATGACTCGCGAATATATGCAAGGTGAATTACTGCGCATATGCGGTGAGACATCGACAACGGTTGTGTTTGTTACGCACTCAATACCAGAAGCGGTTTATTTGTCGAATCGTGTCGTTGTTATGTCGCCACGACCAGGTCGAATCACTTCGGTGATTGACGTTGATCTTGGGTCAAAGCGCAATGAAGACACGCGTGCTGCCGATGGATTCTTTCGAAGTATTACCGCTGTGCGCGAAGCTTTGCGTGGCACCCACGCTGAACATGCGGCGGCGAATGCGATTCGCGGAGTTGAAGATCGCTGATCATGTCTGGTGTGGATGCGGCCTCGATTAGTGCGCGGAAAGTTGGCCGCGTGCGGCAGATTGGTCCTGCAATAGTTTTTGGCGTTGCGTTTTTGGCGCTGTGGGAGTCTGCAGTTCGTGGATTTGATCTGAAGCCGTATTTTTTAGCGGCGCCATCAAAGATTGGTGAACAGTTTTTTAAAAATTTTTCGCGCATTTGGGAAGCATCGATGGTCTCCGGCGGCAATGCTTTCATCGGTTTGGTTGTCGGCACGGTTTTTGGTGTTGCGATGAGTTTTATTCTCAGCCGCTATCGGTTTTTGGGTGAGTTGGTGACCCCGTTGGCGATTGCGTTGAACGCGATTCCGATCTTTGTGTTGGTGGCGATTCTGAACAATATGTATTCGATCACTAGTGAGATTCCGCGACGGGTGATGGTCACTCTCGTGGTTTATTTCATTGTTTTGGTCAACGTTGCCAAAGGTCTGACTCAGGTGCGCTCGACTCATGTCGAATTGATGCGCAGTTATGCGGCAAGTGAATTTGCTATCTTGCGCAAGGTTCGTGTGCCTAATGCGGTGCCGTATTTGTTCACGGCGTTGAAAGTCGCGGCACCGGCTTCGGTGATTACGGCTTTTGTGAGCGAATATTTTGGGGGTCTGCAGAACGGGTTAGGCAGTCGAATTACCAGCAATATCGCGAATTCAAAGAACGCTGCGGCATGGGCTTACGTTTTAGGGGCCTGCCTACTTGGACTAGCGTTCTACATAGTCTCCATTATTTTGGAGGGCATTGCCCGAAAGGGTGAAGCTAAATAAAAACAAATGCGGGCTAAAACCCGGGGGAGAAATAATGAGGAAAAAGACATTGAAGTTTGCCTTCGCAGGCATCGCGGTGATGTCTCTCGTTGTTGGCGCATGTGGCGGCAGTGATGATGAGGCAACCGAAGATACCAGCGCAGCAACAGAAGAGACGACAGCACCAGTAGAAGAGTGCACAACACCAACACCGGTGAAGTTGCAACTTCAGTGGTTCACTCAGGCTCAGTTCGCTGGCTACTACGCAGCACAAGATCAGGGCTTCTACGCCGATCAGTGCCTTGATGTAACAATCATGGAAGGCGCTGTAGACATCACTCCGCAGAACGTGCTTGCCGATGGCCAGGCTGACTTTGCAATTTCTTGGGTTTCCAAGGCGCTTGCGAGTCGCGAAGGTGGAGCAAACATCGTGAACATCGCGCAGGTCTTCCAACGATCAGGCACATTGCAGGTTTCGTTCAAAGACAAGAACATCAAAACTGCCGCTGATTTCAAGGGTAAGAAGATTGGCAACTGGGGTTATGGCAACGAGTTTGAAATTTTCGCTGCTCTCACCAAAGCGGGCCTTGACCCAGCAAAAGATGTGACTCTTGTTCAGCAACAGTTCGACATGGCAGGTTTGCTCTCTGGTGATATTGACGCCGCAGAAGCGATGACCTACAACGAATACGCACAGGTTCTCGAAGCAAAGAATCCGGCAACTGACGCTCTCTATACAGCAGACGACTTCAATGTCGTTTCGTATGAGGCCGAAGGTGTTGGTATGTTGCAAGACGCAATCTGGGCTGACGGCTCGCGCCTTGAAGACCCTGCTTATGTTGATACTGCAACCAAGTTCGTTGCTGCATCAATTCAAGGTTGGGCATTCTGCCGTGACAACGTCGAAACCTGCCGCGACATCGTCGTGTCAAAGGGTTCGAAAGCTTGG
>RFMT01000002.1 GCA_009927565.1 Acidimicrobiia bacterium | reverse complement strand
AAAAGGCCTTCCAACATAAACGGAACTCGAATAAACCAGTTTGTGGCGCCAACCAATTTCATCACTTCAATCTCACGGCGCCTAGCGAACATTGCGGTGCGAATCGTATTCCAGATCAGGCCGACAGCAACGAGCAACAGCACGAGCGAAGTAATCAATGTCACGACTCGAATAAAGTTTGACAAAGTTGAGATCACCTCGAATTCGTCCTCTGCTAGCGCAACGGCTTCGACTCCGGGCAACGTTCGATATTGATCGCTCAACGATCTCACGAGTGTCGGATCATCTGAAAGTGGAACCACTTTAAATTGTGTCGGAATCGTCTCTGGCGTCAGCAAGCCGAGCGTGACTGGGTCGCCCGCAAAAATTCGCTTCGCCTCCTCATAACTTTCGGTCTTGTTCAAATAGCGCAGTTTTTCGACGTCAATAATCGTTGGTGATGCGCGCAATACCGAGTCAATTAACGCAATTTGCTCTGCAGAAGCATCGCTTCGAACAAAAACAATCATCTCGACATCGCCGCGCCACTGCACCAGCAAATTCTCGAACGCCCGTTGAATCAGAAAGGTAGCCCCAACCAAAAGCAGCGAGACCGCAGAAGTCAATACTGCTGCAGCGGTCAGAGTGATATTGCGTCTGAAACTCTCCCAAGTTTCGCGAAAAGCGTAGGCAATTCGTGAAAACATCTACTCGTACACTCCGCGCTCTTGATCACGCACAATTACGCCACGATCTAATTGAATTACTCTTCGGCGCATGGCATTGACTACGCGGTGGTCGTGAGTTGCCATCACCACGGTCGTGCCAGTCTGATTAATTTCATCGAGCAACCCCATGATGCCTTCGCTGGTGTTTGGGTCAAGGTTGCCAGTTGGCTCGTCAGCCAACATTATTAACGGTCGATTGACGAATGCTCGAGCAATTGAAACGCGTTGCTGCTCGCCACCCGAAAGCTGATTCGGAAACCTGTCTTGCTTGTCTGCCAAGCCGACCAAATCGAGAACAATCGGCACTTGTCTTGCAATCACATGTCGTGGCTTGCCGATTACTTCGAGCGCGAATGCCACGTTTTCGAACACCGTCTTATTAAGCAACAATTTATAGTCCTGAAAGACATTGCCCATGCTGCGACGCAGATGAGGCACTCGAGAAGCCGGCAATTCGTTGATGTTTTGTCCTGCCACCCAAACATCGCCACGCTCGGGTTGTTCTTGACGATTGATCAGGCGCAACAGTGTCGACTTGCCCGAACCTGACGGCCCAACCAAAAACACGAACTGGCTCTTGGGGATATCAAAAGAGGCGTCTCGTACAGCAACCGTTTCGGTGCCATATATTTTCGTCACGTTTTCAAGACGAATCATCGCGACAAACTTACCATTGTCGAATTGAACCGCCGATCAGGCTTATTCGCTATCAGAACGCCGCCAACGAAGAAAGCCTTCCATGAATTCATCTAAATCACCATCGAGCACTGCCGTCACATTGCTGCTCTCGACGCTCGACCTTAAATCTTTAACCATTTGATAAGGCTGCAAAACGTACGAGCGAATCTGACTTCCCCATCCAACTTGGGCTTGTTTACCAGCGATCTGCGAAAGCGCCGCTGCTTTTTCTTCTTCGTCTTGCGCAATGATCATTGCCTTCAACCGCTTCATTGCATTTTCACGATTTTGCAATTGACTTCGCTCTTGTTGTGACGATGCCACAAGTCCGGTTGGCTCATGAATCAGCCGAACCGCAGAAGAGGTCTTGTTGACGTGTTGACCGCCCGCACCTGAGGCACGAAAAACCTCCATGCGTATGTCACTTTCATTGATCTCAAGTTCGGCCTGATCAAGTATCGGCCAATTTGAACCAAAGCAAAACTTGTTGCCGACGTCCTTGATTATCGAACGGGCTAATGCGCACGAGCCGATGTGTGCCACGTTCGCTAGTCAACAGACCGTATGCGTAGCGACCACGAATAGTCACGTCAGCCGACAAGATGCCAGCCTCGGTACCAATCGAAACATCACCGATCTCAAATGCAAAACCGCGACGCTCGGCCCAACGCCGATACATACGCAACAACATTTCGCTCCAATCTTGAGCATCAACGCCACCATCTTTAGCGTTGATC
>RFMT01000030.1 GCA_009927565.1 Acidimicrobiia bacterium | reverse complement strand
GGAGCCACGGGCTGTTGAAGTTGTCGACTCAACCTACCCAGGGGGACCTGGAGAGTCTTTGTTTATCGACGTGCCAAGCGCCGAAGATTCCCATTCAAAATCTGTTGTGGCACCGCCACGCCAGAAAAAGGTGTGTGTTACGCGCCGCAATTAGAACATGCAAAGTTCAAGTGGTCGAAGGCAATGCTCTCAATGGTCATCGTGTTTCTAGGCATGGCCATGTCGTGGATTTTGAGTATGTTGCTATTCACCAAACGCGACGCTCGGCTCGTTGGTCTAACTCAGAGAATCAAGATTCTTGGAGTCGGCCACAATTTTCTTGTTAACAAATATTATCTAGACGATCTCTACGAAAAAGTAATCGTGCGTAGCGTTGCTTATCCAATTTCAAGAGCCGCATATTGGTTCAACCAAAACATCTTGGATGGAATTTTGCATTCGATTTCAAGCCTGACGCGCAAACTTTCTGGCTGGGTTTACCAAAATATTGATAAGCGAGTCGTAGATGGCACAGTCAACAACTCGGCGACGTTCACCAAGTCTGTCGGTACGGCTGCGCAACCAACACAATCAGGCAAAGTCGGTCAATATGGCGCACTGTTGTTCAGCGCAGCGGCGGTAGCGGCATTAGTTCTCGTAATTATTAATACTTAACAAGTCGGAAAAGGGAGAAAATAACTATGAACATGCTGCAGGAAAACAACTGGCTGCTGAGTGTCGGCACATTCCTGCCATTGCTTGGAGTAGTGGTGTTGTTGCTCACACCGAAGGCTTCAGACCAAGTGGTCAAACTTGTTGCATTGGTGACGTCAGTTGCAACTCTTGCAGTTGGCGTTTATACGGCTTTTAGATTTGATTTTGATCAAGCCGAAAAATTGCAATTTGTTGCCGACGCAAAATGGATTTCGGTAATCAAGAGTTCGTATTTGATCGGTGTCGACGGCATCAGTTTGCCTCTTTATCTGTTGAGCATGGTCATTACTCTGCTCGTCGTAATTTATTCGCTCGACCATGTACCGAGCCCGGGTAAACCCAAAGCCTTCTTCTCATTGCTGCTTGTTCTGCAAACAGGAATGGCGGGAACGTTCATCGCTCAAGACCTGATTTTATTCTTCGTCTTTTTTGAACTAGTTCTGCTGCCAATGTTCTTCATGATCGGCGTATGGGGTGGCGAGCAACGTCAATACGCCTCGATCAAATTTTTCTTGTACACGATGTTCGGTTCGGCGCTGATGTTGGTTGCTTTCTTGGCGTTGTTCTTTAAGACAGGGGCAGAGAGTTTCAGCATTCCGTACTTGATCGACAATGGTGGAAGCATCGCGAAAAATATTCAAATATGGATCTTCGCCGGAATGTTCGTTGGTTTTGCTGTGAAAGTTCCGATGTTTCCGTTTCATACTTGGTTGCCAGATGCACATACCCAAGCACCGACTCAAGGCTCGGTAATTTTGGCGGCAATTTTGCTCAAACTCGGTACATATGGTTTCGTACGAATTGCATTGCCGATTTTGCCAGATGCGGCTCGCGAGTGGGCCCCCTACATTGGCGGCCTAGCCGTGATCGGCATTATCTACGGCGCGCTGGGATGTCTCGCGCAAACCGACATGAAGCGCCTGATTGCATTTTCATCGGTGGCGCACATGGGTTTCGTGATGCTCGGCATTTCAACATTGACAAGTTTCGGTGTTAACGCCGCAATGTTTGGCATGGTGGCTCACGGTTTAATCACCGGCATGTTGTTCTTTATTGCGGGCAGTGTCAAAGAGCGATACCACACGCTCGAAATTTCAAAACTTGGTGGCATGCTCACGGCGATGCCACGTCTCGGATGGATTTTTGGTTTTTGCGCAATGGCATCTCTTGGTCTGCCTGGCTTGGCGGGTTTCTGGGGTGAGTTCCCAGCAATTCTCTCGGCCTATAACCCTGCAGAGGGTCTAAATGAAACTGTTTTCAGAGTTTTCATGGTCATCGCCGCACTCGGCACCGTTCTTGCGGCTGCTTATTTATTGTGGATGTTTCAACGCATCGCCTTTGGAACTGCGAAAAAATTCTTCAAGTCACGACCATTCGCACAGCGACGATTTGCATGATGTAACAACATTCGAGTGGGTCGCCTGGACCCCGTTATTACTTGGCATTCTTGTGCTTGGTATATTGCCGAGCTTGCTGTTCAGTGTGATTGACCCCGCAGTGCAAATTACTTTGAGTGCCTTCGGGGGATAACTTGCAGACACTGAACATCTTCGCCGCGCAATGGGTTGCGCCGACGATCGATTATTTCGGTCTTGCACCCGAGCTAGTTCTGGCTGGCGGTCTTTGCTTGGTGTTGATGCTCGATCTGTTCATCGACGAGCGAAAGAAGTGGATGATCACGGCCATATCGTCGTTCACTTTGCTGGCAGCGATGGTTCCGGTTTTGATGCTGGCACTATCTGAAACTGAAGTGCGACCAATGTTTGACGGCAGATATGTCGTCGACAACTTCAGCCTCGTGATGAAGGCCGTATTTTTGCTTGCGGGATATGTCGTCGTGCTTCTTTCAAGTTCGCACATTGAGCAAGGTGAATATTGGCGTGGTGAATACTGGTTTTTGTTGCTGACCAGCTTGCTTGGCATGTTGATGATGGCTTCTTCGCGTGATTTGGTCAGCATTTTTGTTGCACTCGAGTTTCTTTCAATTCCTGCTTACATGTTGGCTGCGTGGCGCAAACGTGACCCAAAGAGCAATGAGGCTGGCGTCAAATATTTCTTACTCGGCGTATTTGCATCCGCCGTAATGCTCTACGGCATGTCGTTGATGTACGGCGTGGCGAATTCAACTTTGTTGACCGATATCGGTGCCAAGATCACAGCGACTGGTGAGTTCTCAGCAGTTCACGCATTGGCAGTTGTGTTTGTGCTCGTGGGATTTGCATTCAAAGTCTCTGCAGTGCCATTTCACACTTGGGCCCCAGACACTTATGAAGGCGCACCAACACCGGTTACAGCATTTTTATCAGTGGCATCAAAGGCTGCGGGCTTTGTGGCGCTTGTTGTTTTGCTCTACACGGCGTTTCCGTTGGCGCAAGACATTTGGCAGCCGTTTATCTGGGTGCTCTCGGCACTAACGATGACCATCGGCAATGTTTTGGCACTCAAGCAACACAACATCGTGCGAATGATTGCTTACTCATCAATTAGTCAAGGCGGTTTTGTTTT
>RFMT01000256.1 GCA_009927565.1 Acidimicrobiia bacterium | reverse complement strand
TTCCGATCGTCGCTACCATGCGAATCCATCTTGCAAAGTAGAATTAAAAATTAGATGTCTGACGCTTCAGAAGTGAAAGTTTCGATGATCGAAACTATAAAAATCGTCTGGAGACTATTCACCAGCTCTGATCGCATTGCCTTCATCAGAATCGTCGTAATGGTGATCATCGGAATGTTTCTTGAGACGATAAGCCTTGGCATAGTCGTGCCAATTATCGGCATCTTGACTCAAGACAATTATCAAGAAAAATATCCATGGATAGTTGACTTGTTTGGCTCGCTAAGCCGTGAAGAACTGATTTCTGCCGTGATGGTGGCAATGGTATTTATTTACATCGTTCGAAGTTTGTTCTTGTTTTGGAGTCTCTGGATTCAAAAAGGTTTCTCTGCCTCAGTTTCGGGGCGTCTTTCACAGAGCCTCTTCTCCATTTATTTGAGACAACCGTATATGTTTCACCTGCAGCGCAATTCTTCGACTCTTATGCGCAATGCAAAAAACGCAACGTCTGTTGTGACATGCGGAGTTGACCCGTTTTTAGTGCTACTTACTGATGGTTTGGTTGCGATCGCAATGTTCAGTTTGTTGATTTATGTTGAACCGATCGGCACCCTGGCGGTATTAATTGTTTTTGGAGTTTCAACAGTTTTGTTTCAACGCTTAACCCGTCGGCGAATCGATAATTGGGGTTATCGAGTTGACTATCACGAAACAAAAATTCTTCAGCACTTGCAAGAGGGTTTTGGTGGCGCAAAAGATGTAAAGATCTTGGGACGCGAAAATGAGTTTCTATCGCAACACGAAAAACATCTGGGCGAGAGCATCCGGATCAACCGAATTTACAATGTGATTTTGACTCTTCCGAGATCTTTTATGGAGATCATCACAATCGTCGGACTTTGTCTGCTAGTTGTAAGTATGGTCGTGCGTGACCGCCCACTGGCTGACATCGTGCCAATTCTTGGACTATTTGCGGCTGCCGCATTTCGCGTTATGCCGTCGATTAATCGACTGTTAATGGCAACCCAGACGTTGATTTTTAATCGATCGATAATTGGCTCTGTTTATCGAGACTTTCTACTTGATACTCAAGAAGTCAATAATTCGCCGCATCTCGAACCCTTCACAAAACAACTCGAGTTAAAAGATGTGAGTTTCAAATATCCGACTGCAACGACTCCGTCACTGCAAAATGTTTCTCTTGTTGTGAACCGCGGCGAGGCTGTTGGCTTTGTTGGTCCGAGTGGTGCTGGTAAGAGCACGCTTGTAGATGTGATTCTCGGCTTGTTCGCACCGACATCGGGCGTTGTAAGCGTTGATGGATGTGACGTGCAGCAGAATCTTAGAAATTGGCAAAATCAAATTGGTTATGTGCCACAAGCGATTTATTTGACTGACGACACCTTGCGACGCAACGTAGCTTTTGGATTAAACGATGAAAATATCGACGACGACTTGGTGCGTGAGGCAATTCGCTTGGCGCAACTTCAGGAGTTTGTTGCGACTCTGCCCGATGGTCTCGAAACGGTCGTAGGTGAGCGAGGTGTTCGATTATCGGGTGGCCAACGACAACGAATCGGTATTGCGCGTGCGCTCTATCACAAGCCAAGTGTCTTGGTGCTAGATGAGGCAACAAGTTCGCTTGACACACCGACTGAACACGGAGTGATGCAGGCAGTCCAGGCTTTACAAGGATCAAAGACCGTAATAATTGTCGCCCATCGATTGAGCACGGTTGAATATTGCGACCGTCTCTATCGAATCGAAGACTCACGCATCACCGAAGAAGGAACTTTCGCCGAGGTAGTTCAACGCTCAGCAAACAAAGAATGACATCGCAAGCATCCGACTACAAGGCTGACGTCGTTGTTGTGGGTGGTGGAATTGTCGGTTTGGCGACGGCCTACGCGGTGCTTAAGAAAAGTCCAAAAACAAAATTGGTGGTGCTAGAAAAAGATTCTCAAGTTGGTGCTCACCAAACACGACACAACAGCGGTGTCATTCACTCAGGTTTGTATTACAAGCCAGGTTCACTAAAGGCAAAAAATTGCTTAGATGGATACACCAAACTTTTGCAGTTTTGTCGAGAGAACGAAATTAAACACGAGATTTGCGGAAAAGTAGTCGTCGCAACTTCACAAGCCGAAATTGTTCAACTTGAAATGTTGTATCAGCGTGGGCTTGCAAACGGATTAACTGGTATTCGAAAACTAGATTCCAGAGAGATCCCAGAGATAGAGCCGTTTTGCTCTGGCGTGGCCGGTTTGTTCGTTCCACAAACTGGCATTGTCGACTACGGCGAAATGGTTGACGTTCTAAAGCAAAAAGTTTTGAATATGGGCGCAGAGGTTTTGACGAATCAGCAACTTGTTCAGATTGACGAGCGCCGGAGGGCATAATTGCTCACACTCAAAATCGAGAGGTCTTTGCAAAGAAACTTGTTTCTTGCGCCGGTCTGCAGTCGGACCGTGTGGCTAACCAAACAGGATCCGCGCATGATCTTCGAATTCTGCCATTTCGTGGCGAGTATTTTGAACTTGAACCAAACGCAGAACATCTCGTGCGAAATTTGATATATCCGGTTCCTGATCCGAATTTTCCATTTCTTGGCGTGCACTTCACTCGGCGAATCGACGGCACCATCGAGTGTGGGCCAAACGCGGTTCTGGCGTTTGCCAGAGAGGGCTATCGCAAGACAGATTTTTCGCTCCGCGATTTTTCACAAACCTCAGCTGGCCTGGATTTCGAAAAATCGCTCGCAAGTATTGGCGAACTGGTTTGGGGGAGTATCACCGATCGATCAGCAAAGCGGCTTTTGTTCGAGCACTGCAGAAGTTGGTGCCCGAAATTGAAGAGAAGCATCTAAAACCTGCGGGTTCGGGCGTACGCGCGCAAGCCTGCAGTCGAGACGGAATTCTTCTGGATGACTTTGAGATAAGAACCAGCGATCGTGTGACACATGTTTGCAACGCCCCGTCACCAGCAGCAACTGCTTCTCTGGCTATCGGCGAAGCCATTGCATCTAGGGTTACAGCCGATGTGGGGTAACCTTATTTTGATCGACTTTTGACGGATGGATGAGATGCAGCAACATATAACCGAATATTCAGCGCGATTGTCTTCAGCTTTGGCCTTGCCAGCGATCAACCAGGTGCCGCAACTTGCTCAAGCATTTAAAACTGCCTGGGACAACAAAAAAACTATTTATCTTTGCGGAAATGGTGGCAGTGCTGGCAATGCAATCCATTTAGCGAACGACTTTTTGTATGGCGCTGGCATAAATCGTGGCATCGGTTTGCGCATCGAATCGCTTTCGGCAAATGCCGCAGTTTTGACCTGCTTGGCTAACGACATTGGCTACGAAGAGGTTTACGCTGAACAGTTGCGCGTCAAAGCAAACGCAGGTGATGTGCTTGTTGTGTTTTCGGGTAGCGGTAACTCACCAAATGTTGTTCGTGCACTCGAGATGGGCAACAAACTTGGCATGGAGACATTTGCAATTCTTGGATTTTCTGGCGGCAAGTGCAAAGAAGTTGCGAAGTATCCGTTGCATTTCGCAATCAATGACATGCAAATCGCCGAAGATCTGCAGTTGATAATTGGCCACATGATTATGCAGTGGCTTTGCAGCGACGCAAATAGCGGCAAATAATATCAAGGCCACGTTTTGACGGTCGCTGTAGTAACTGGCGGAGCAGGTTTCATCGGCAGTCATTTAGTTGACGCACTTCTTGCTGAAAACATCGAAGTACGAGTGATTGATAATTACTCGACTGGTCGCCCCGAAAATTTGGCGCACGTTGCAGGAAAAGTTGATTTAGTAGAAGCAGATATTGCTTCAAGTGGCAACTGGCAAAAAAGCATCAAAGATGCTGATTGGGTTTTTCACCTTGGCGCACTCGCCGACATCGTGCCGAGTATCCAGCGTCCTGATGACTATTTTCAAGCCAATGTTGTCGGAACGTTTAACGTTCTTGAGGCAGCCAAGCACGCCAAAGTAAAGCGCTTGGTTTATGCCGCTTCGTCTTCGTGCTACGGAATTCCGGATTCTTACCCGACTTCGGAACTTGCTGAAATACGCCCGCAATATCCGTATGCGTTGACGAAACGACTTGGTGAAGAATTGGTGATGCATTGGGCGCAGGTTTACCAATTGCCTGCAATTGCACTTCGATTATTTAACGTCTATGGGCCGAGGTCACGCACGTCTGGCACATATGGTGCGGTATTTGGTGTTTTTTTGGCACAAAAACTTGCGAACAAACCTTTCACAGTTGTAGGTGACGGCACTCAAACGCGCGACTTCACTTATGTTACTGATGTTGCCAATGCGTTTTTGACTGCGGCAAAAAGTTCACATCGTGGCGAAATTTATAATGTCGGCAGCGGTCAGACAATTTCAGTTAATCGACTTGTTGAGCTTTTGGTTGGTGACGTCACCTTTATTCCGAAGCGACCGGGTGAGCCTGATTGCACATTTGCCGATATCGCAAAGATTCGTCGCGACTTGAATTGGCAACCGCAAGTAAACATAGAAAAAGGTGTCGAACAGGTGTTGGCGAACATTGATTATTGGCGGTCAGCGCCAGTCTGGACACCAGCGTCGATCGCAACAGCCACACAAGATTGGTTTAAGTATCTTGGTAATGATGGCAAATAAGCGCATTTTTATTACCGGTGGCGCCGGCTACGTCGGCGCGATGCTTGTGCCACGACTATTAGAACTTGGTCACTATGTCACTGTTTTGGACTTGATGTGGTACGGAGATGACGTAATCGACCCACACGAAAATCTCAAAATGTTAAAAGGCGACATTCGTGATCAAGCGCTATTGCGTGAGACAATCCCCGGTCACGACGCTGTTATTCACCTGGCTTGCATCTCAAATGATCCGAGTTTTGAAATGGACCCAAAACTTGGTGAGTCAATCAACCTTGACGCCTTCAAGCCACTTGTAGAAATCAGTAAATCGAGTGGGGTAGAGCGATTTATATATGCCTCGTCGTCAAGTGTTTACGGAGTCAAGAGTGAGCCGAATGTTTCTGAAGATATGTCTCTCGAGCCTCTGACGGACTATTCGAGGTTTAAAGCGGAGTGCGAGAAGATTCTTGCGAAATATCAATCTTCTGAGTTCACTACTGTGACTATTCGCCCAGCAACCGTTTGCGGATATTCGCGCCGGCAACGTCTTGATGTAGTGGTGAATATTCTTTCAAACTTGGCATTTCACAAGCGCAAGATAACAGTTTTTGGTGGCAAGCAGTTGCGACCCAATATTCATATCGCTGACATGGTTGAGGCGTATGTTCTTTTGCTCAATGCGCCAAAAGATTTGATTGCTGGCGAGATATTTAATGCCGGCTACGAAAATCAAAGTGTTGAAGAACTGGCGCATTCGGTTCGTGACGTAATGGGTGATGATGTTGAGTTAGTAACATCACCGACTGATGACAATCGGTCGTATCACATATCGTCGGCAAAGATCGCCCGAGTCTTGGGATTTGCGCCTAAACACACGATTCGTGACGCGATTGTCGACATGAAGAATGCTCTCGAAGGCGGCCTGCTTCCTAATTCTTTGACTGATGACAAATATTTCAACATCAAGCGGATGCAA
>RFMT01000165.1 GCA_009927565.1 Acidimicrobiia bacterium | reverse complement strand
CCAACACCAATGCCGGTGACGACCATGGTCGGAAAGTAGAAATCCCAATAATGAATTTCAGGCGAGATGAAAAAATTCATCCATCCGATACCAAGTGACATGATTAGTGCCCCCGCCGCAACAACCTTGCCGTGTCCGATGCGATTGGCTAGTTTTCCTGCTGGCGCAGCAACAAAAGCTGCAGCCAACGGTCCTGGCGAGCCGGCAATTCCCGACAACGAAGGGCTGTATCCCCAGACAATTTGAAGCCATTGAGTGTTGACAAAAATCATCGAAAAGAAACCCATTGAAAACGCAAAACCACCGATCGCTGCAGCGGTCACGAACGGCAACCTAAATAGACGCAAGTCAAGCACCGGATGTGCAACTTGATTGCAACGCAAAATAAATGTGCCGAGAAGTAAAAAAGACATCGCAAAAATAATCAATGAACGATTCGAAACCCATCCCCATTCGTCGCTTTGCACAATCATCAATGTGAGTAGTCCAACGCCAAGCACCACCAGAAGTGCTCCAAAATAGTCAACTGTTCGCGGTGCTGTTTCGTCGCGTGACTCACGCAGCAACTTCAAGCCGACGACAAAGGCCAACATACAAAAAGGCACATTTACCAAGAACACCGAGTGCCATCCGAAGGTGTCAACCAAAAAACCACCAATCATCGGTCCACTCGCCGCTGAGATTCCGCCGACCGCACCCCAAATGCCAATTGCCGCAGATCTTTTTTCAACTGCGAATTCGGGCAACACGAGTGCCAAAGAAGCTGGGGTAAGAATTGCCCCGCCGACTGCCTGAATGACTCTCGCGACAACCATAAAAATCGCAGTCGGTGAAACAGCACAAAGAATTGACCCAATCATGAAGGTCATCAAACCTGAAAGAAATGCACGCTTGCGTCCGAATGCGTCAGCGAGACGACCTGCGGTTAACAAACCTGCAGCATAGGCAATGTTGTAAGCAGAAAAAATCCACGTCAACGTACGTCGACTTTCTGGCCATTCGGCAACAAACGACCCAAACGCGACGTTGACGATGCTGATGTCGAGAGAAACCAACATCACACCAATTGAAGTGAGCGCAAGAACCTTTGCGCCTCTCGACCAGTTTTTCATAAACTCTGCTTTCTGTTATTTGCCCCAGAGATTTTTGCGAATCTCGTCGCCGTCGGCGTCTAAAGCACGACCTTCCCACCGTAGTTCGCCAGGTGTGTGTGAAAGCGAGGCAAACAAACCTTGCATTGGCGTTGCGCCAACAATTTGTATTGCTTGCCGCGCAGCAAAGTGTGGATCAATTGCGATATCGGCCATCGACAACACGGGACCAATTGCCGCTTGCGCTTCGGTGAAAACTTCTAGAACGGTCGCACTATCTCGGCTCGCGCAATATTTGGTCATCAAATCGTGCAACACTGCACGGTGTTTAACGCGACTTGAAAAAGTCAAAAATCTCTCGTCGCCGGCGAAACCCAGCACCTCAACGACTCGAGCCGCAACTGTGTCAGAACTTGCAGAAACCCCAACCCATTTAGAGTCGTTGCACTGATAGACGCCACGCGGAACTGTGTATGGCAATTGCGAGCCAAGTCGTGGCTGTTCTTCACCAGTCAAGACAAACAACGAAATCAAAGGACCCATTATCTGAAACATTGTTTCAAGCAGATTGACATCAACAACTTGGCCAACTTTGCTGTGCAGTGCGACCATCGTTGCAAAAGCCGCAACCACTCCGGTTACTTCATCAGTCAATGCAATAGGTGGCAACATCGGCGGTCCATCAGGGTCGCCACTAATCGCAGCCAGGCCTGACATTGACTCTGCAATTGAAGCGAACCCCGGTCGATCTTTGTATGGACCAGTTTGCCCAAAGCCTGAAACGCGGGTGATTACAAGTTTTGAGTTGCGTTGCAACAAAACTTTGGGACCAATACCTAATCGCTCAAGTGTGCCTGGTCGGAAGTTTTCAACAAGCACATTGGCTTCATCGACTAATTTCAGAAAAAATTCACGGTCACTCTCAAGTTTCAAATCGAGTGCAATGTTGCGCTTATTGCGATTGACCAATTTCCACCACAAGCCCGTGCCATCGCGCGGATCTTTCCACGCCATACCGCGAAGACTGTCGCCGCTACCAGGCTTCTCAACTTTGATGACATCGGCCCCAAAGTCGGCAAAGTATCGCGCACAGTTTGGACCGGCCAAGACTGTCGAGAGGTCGATGACCCGCAAATCTTTTAGCGGACCAGACATTTTTAGTTTGGTCGGCTGCGACGCGCCAGAACTGAATCAGTCCAAGATCGGCCGCTAAATCTCCAAGAAGTCTGCACGGTTGATGCAACAAATGGTTGCGGTTTGGGCCACAACAATTCGAGTGCGGTTGCGATGGCTACAGCTTCGTCAGCAGATGGTGTTGGTGAAACTGAATTTTGAATTGTCACAACGGCATGTTTCCATGTTTGCGTCGCGGCAATTCTTCGCGCTTCGACTGCAACATCTTTAAACCAGAAATGAGTTTCGTGCGAGTCTCGGCCGGGTCGATTACATCATCCACATAGCCACGCTCGGCAGCCGCGTATGGGTTCGCATATTTTTCGGCGTATTCGGCGACGAGTTCTTTGCGACGTTCGGCGGGGTTTGCGGCTTGTTGCAATTCACGGCGATAAACAATTTCAACCGCACCTTGCGGACCCATTACGGCAAGTTCAGCCGTCGGCCATGCATATGCCAAGTCGGCACCGATTGACTTTGAATTCATCACGACATACGCACCGCCATATGCCTTGCGCGTGATCACCTGAATTCGCGGCACTGTTGCTTCGCAA
>RFMT01000132.1 GCA_009927565.1 Acidimicrobiia bacterium | reverse complement strand
CTGCAATCGAATGGTGTTTTTGTTCTACGGATAGAAGACACCGATGATTCGAGAAATAATCCGCAATGGACGCAGGGCATTCTCGACGCGCTTGCTTGGCTCGGCATAGATAACAAAGATTCGCACTTCGAAGGACCGTTCTTTCAATCAGCCAATGCTGCTTTGCATGTCGAAGCGGCAGAAAAATTGTTCGCGCAAGGCGCTGCATATTATTGCGACTTGTCATCTGAAGATATTCAGAAACGCGCTAAAGAATCAGGCAAACAAAATGAACGACAGGGTTACGACGGCTATTCGCGTGATCGTGGTCTCGGGCCCGGTGCAGGTCGAGTCTTGCGTTTTCGCGTGCCTGAAGGCTCGACGATTGTTCGAGACCAGGTTCGGGGCAGTGTTGAGTTTGACAACTCGACGATCGAAGATTTTGTTTTGTTGCGTGGCAATGGTTCACCTGTTTTTTTATTGGCAAATGTTGTTGACGACATAACGCAGGGCATTACTCATGTCGTGCGTGCCGAAGAGCACCTGCCGAATGCGCCAAAACAACAGATGATTTGGCAAGCGCTCGGGCACGAGCCACCGAGTTGGGCACATGTGCCGGTGCTTGTTAACGAGCAACGCAAGAAACTTTCAAAGCGACGCGACAAAGTTGCGGTCGAGCAATATCGAGAAGAAGGTATTCTCTCGGCGGCGATGAAAAACTATTTGATGACGCTTGGTTGGGCGCCTAGTGGCGATACAGAAATCGTGCCGTTTGAGAAAATAACTGCCGAGTTCGATCTGGGTAGCGTCAATCACTCTCCGGCATTTTTCGACATTGTCAAACTGCATTCATTCAACGCTGATTACATTCGCGCAATGTCGGTTGATGAGTTCATTCATGCCTGCGAACCCTGGTTAGTTGGTGCAAAAGCCCCGTGGCAAGCAAATGCTTTTGATGCAAAAGTTTTCGCTGAGATAGCGCCGTTGGTTCAGACTCGCGTGCAGTTGCTGCAAGAAGTGCCGAGCATGGTTGATTTCTTATTTTGCGATTTGCCGACTATTGATGAGGCTGCTTTTGCCAAAGCATTCGCGCCAGACTGGGCGAGCACAACTCTGATCGAGATTCGCGACGCCTTCAAGACGTGCGAGTTCACGCCCGATGCACTCAAAGCCGTAGTTGAAGCAGTAGGCGAAAAGCACTCGTTGAAACTTGGCAAAATGCAAGCGCCATTGCGGGTGGCGATCACGGGGCGAAGTGTTGGTCCGCCATTGTTTGAACCGATTGCGATGTTGGGTCGAGATGCAACGCTCAAGCGAATTGATGTCGCACTCGCCAAAAAGATTTGAGCGAGTTTTAATCGATGAAATTGCGACGAATTTTTCAGTCGCTTGGTGTAATTGTTTTTATCGCGGCGGTTTACTTGTTGGTCTCGTTGCTGCAGGTGTGGAACACAGGACGTAGTGCTGATCGCCAACCAGTTGACGCAATTATTGTGCTCGGTGCGGCGCAGTATGACGGACGGCCATCGCCACAATTGCAAGCGCGCCTTGACCATGCGCTCGAATTATGGAATCTCAATTTGGCTTCATACATTGTGGTCACTGGTGGCAAGCAAGAAGGCGATCGATTTACTGAGGCGGCTACTGCGCGCAAGTTTTTTGAATCAAATGGCGTGGCCAGCGACTTGATAGTCGAAGAAAATTCTGGCACGACCACTTATGCGTCGTTGCTTGCTGTGGCAAAAGTTGCGACTGAGTTAGAGATCGATCGTGTTTTGATTGTTAGTGATCCGTTTCATTTGTTGCGCGCGAAATTGATTGCCGACGAGGTTGGTCTTAAAGCGAGTTCATCGTCGACGCAGTCGAGTGTCATTCGAGGTGGTGATGCATTTAGGCACAATCTTCAAGAGGCTTTAGGTGTCGCCGTTGGTCGCATTGTTGGTTTTCAACGCGTTGATTCGTGGACTAATTAAATAGATATTTGCGATATCGTAAAACCGT
>RFMT01000167.1 GCA_009927565.1 Acidimicrobiia bacterium | reverse complement strand
TTGGGTCGGCAACTAGGCGGTGCAGTTCAACGCAACCTATTGCGCCGACGCCTTCGAGAACTGCTAAAGGCCAGAACCCATAAGGTTTTGCCGGGGTTTTACCTGATCGGTGCGGCTTCAGGGGCGACCAAACTATCGTTTGTCGAGCTAGGCAACCAGGTTGATTCGTTGCTTGAGCGATGCGTTCATAAAGCTGCGAAAAAGGCTTAAAAATAGGGAAATTTATGAAAAATCTGTTGCTTCGCCTGATCGATTGGTATCAAAAAGTGTTCTCTTATCGGCTTTCACCATGTCGGTTTTACCCGAGTTGCTCTGTTTATGCCCAAGAGGCCATCGAAACCTACGGCGCTTGGAAGGGCGGCGTTTTGACTTTGCGCCGTCTCGGTCGTTGCCGACCATTTGGCCCTAGCGGTTACGACCCAGTTCCTGAACCCCACGATTGCCACGAGCATTCGAGATTAACGAAAGCGACTCACGAACATGTTTGAAATCGCCGCCAAAATAATCGCGTTTTTCTACGGCCTAGTACCTGACTATTCGTTTGCACTGGCAATGGTCGCAGTGGTCGTGATGTTGCTGATTACTCCCCTGACACTCAAGAGCACCAAAGGCATGCTCGAGATGCAACGGTTGCAGCCCGAAATGAAAAAGATGCAACAACAATTTAAAGGTGATCGCCAAAAGTTAAACGAAGCGATGATGAAGCTCTATCAAGAACACAAAGTCAACCCACTTGCTTCGTGTTTGCCGCTTTTGGCACAGATGCCCGTGTTCATGATTATGTTTCGCGCGATTCGTGGCTTGACAAGTCGAAATGATGGCGGCGCATTTGAGCCAAAATATCTCGACAAATCATCTGACATATATCAATCTCTGGTCGGCAAAAGCGAAATGCTTTCTTTCGGTGTCGATTTGGCTAAGACACCGTTGCGCGCAATGCAAGACAACTTTGTTTCTGGTCTTGTTTATGCATTGCTCGTGTTGTTGTTGGCCGGCCTTTATTTGGTGCAGCAACGGATGATTGCATCGCGCACAGTTAGTCCAACTATGTCGGCAAATCAAGCCAAATTGATGCAATACATGCCAGTCGCTTTTGCCGTCTTTCAAATTTGGCTACCTACAGCATTGGTTGTTTATTACATGATGCAAGCGGTTATTCGCATCGCTCAACAGCAGTACATCACGCAGCGTTTTTACAAAAAAGATGACAGTCTCGGCCGACAAGCACAAGCAGCGAGTGCTGTTGCGCGCGAAATGAAAGATTTGCCTAAACCTGACAAGAAAGAAAAAAAAGAAAAAGGCGAATCAACAAATAACGACACGAAGTTTGTCAGCAAGAGAGTGACACCACCAAAAAATAATTCGTTGCCGACTTCTTCTCGTCGACCAAAACCGCCTGGTAAGAACCGCAGCGCTCAAGTCAAAAAGAAAAACAAACCGAACTAGGAAAAGTTAAAGATTTAGTAAACAAACGAAAGGAAATTGAATCATGGAATGGGTAGAGATAACCGCAGCAACAATTGATGACGCCAAAGCAATCGCACTTGATCGTTTAGGAGTAGATGATGTTGACGCCGAATTTGAAGTAATTGAAGAACCAAAGGCTGGTTTGTTCGGCCGAACTCGAGGCGAAGCCCGAGTGCGCGCTCGAATCAAACCCAACTCTGTACGTGCAAAAGCAGACCGTCGTGATCGTCGGGGCAAGCCAGCAGGCGAGCGAAGCCAAAGTTCTCGCCAAGATTCAGGCGAGCGCACAGAGCGTGCCGAGCGAGGCCCGCGTAGTGACCGGGCAAGCCGAGGTCCAAGCCGTTCACGGAATGACCGCAATAGTCGTGGTGATCGCAGTGAGCGCGCCCCACGTACCGATCGAACGCCCCGAGCCGAGCGAACTCCACGCGAAGACTTGCCTCCAGTAGACCCAACCACTGTGAGTGCTGTCGCGACTACATTTTTGGAAGGGTTGGTTAAATCTGCCGGACTCAATGGTTCGGTTTCAGCAAAGGTTGAAGGCGAGCATATTGACATCGATGTTTTGGGTGAAGACTTGGGCTTTCTGGTTGGCACTAAGGGTGCAACTTTGCTCGCATTGCAAGATTTGACTCGTGTTGTGAGCCAACGCCGATTGGGTGACCACGAAACACGACTTCGAGTTGATGTTGCCGGGTATCGCGAAAAGCGCCGCGAAGCGCTTACTCGATTTGCCTTGAAGGTGGCGGGAGACGTCAAATCATCGGGTCAGGCTCGAGCACTTGAACCAATGAATTCGTCTGATCGCAAAATCGTGCATGACGCGCTTACCGAAGTTGAGGGCATTTCAACCCGCTCAGAGGGCAGTGAGCCATTCCGCCGCGTTGTTGTTGCTTTGGCTTCAATAAGTGAAGACTCAGCAATTGACGAATCCGACACATCTGACGAAGAGTGAGGTTTTGGCTAGTTTTTAGTCATGTCTGATCAATCTGACATGACTGAAAATGCCTTGCCGGTTGACCCCGCAAAGTTTGCAGCCCTCGAGCCAGTTTTAAGCGCCGCCCAGAAAATCGGCGCGCTTTCGGGTGCACCAATTGAGCAGATAATCAGCCATGCTTTATGGTTTGCAAGGGCCATACCCGGTTCGGCTAGACGAGTCATTGACCTAGGTTCCGGCGCTGGGGTACCCGGTTTGATAGTTGCTTTTGACCGCCCCGAACTAGAACTTGTGCTTGTAGATCGAAGATCTGGTCGAACCGACGCACTTACGAGATCAGTATTGGCACTCAATCTTGGCAGTCGAGTTAGCGTAAAGTGCTCTGAGATCGACGCTTTAGTTCGAGATGGCAATTTCTATAAACAGTTTGACGCGGCAATTAGTCGGGGTTTAGGACCACCACTTGAGACGCTTAGGTTTTCGCGAGACTTGGTCAAACCTGGGGGAGTTATCATAATCAGCGAGCCACCACCAACGACTCAATCACGGTGGAATCTTGACGATATTTTAGCTCTCGGCCTTGAGGGCCCAATTCGGCTTGGCGCCGTGGCTATGTTTCACGTGAAACAAACGGACTAGCTCACGATTCTGAGAATTGATGTTTCACGTGAAACATCAGCTTCAAGCAACCTATCCGTTCTGGTGCCACACCCACTAACTAGTCTGAATATATGGAAGCTTTGCCCCCCTTGCCTCGAGTCATTGCTTTCGCCAACCAAAAGGGTGGTGTTGGTAAGACAACTACTGCAATAACACTTGCTGCAAGTTTGGCTGAGCTTGAGTATCGCGTATTAGTGGTTGATCTAGACCCTCAAGGTAACGCCTCAACTGGGCTTGGTATCAATGCCCGCGACCTTGACGCGACGATTTATGACGTTTTATTGCGGGGCGAAAAACTTGAAAACTGCATTGAACCAACTGCGATCAAGAACCTTTTTGTTGCGCCAGCCAACCTTGATTTGGCGGGCGCTGACATCGAACTTGTGCCCGAAATGGGTCGAGAGCAACGCCTGAAAAAAGCAATTGACACCGTGATTGATCAATACGACTATGTGATTCTTGATTGCCCGCCGAGCTTGGGGCTTTTGACGGTCAACGGTTTAACCGCCGCGACCGAGGTTTTTGTTCCAATTCAGTGCGAGTATTTCGCCCTTGAAGGTCTAGGGCAGTTATTACGAAGCGTCGACCGTGTAAGCCAAGTGTTGAACCCAACCCTTGAAGTACGAAACATTGCATGTGTTATGTACACCCACACAACCCTGGCCGATGACGTTGTGCGTGAAGTGCGTGAACATTTTGGCGACAAAGTATGTAAGACAGTTGTTCCCCGGTCGGTGCGAGTCGCCGAAGCGCCTTCGCACGGTAAGCCAGTCACCTCTTTTGATCCATTTTCGTCAGCAGCCAAGGCATATCGAGAAATAGCAAAGGAGATCAGCGGTGGCCCGTCCAACAGGTCTAGGTAAAGGATTAGACGCTCTAATACCGGGTCGCGATTCGCGCAAATTTGGTCGCGAGGGTGGCGATAGCGGTGGTGGCACATCCAATAACGGCTCTGGCCTTCGCAATATCGATGTTGAGCAAATCGAGCCTAACCCAAATCAACCTCGTGTTCACTTCGACGAAGACGCACTTAAAGAATTGGCCGACTCAATTCGTGTAATCGGTGTCTTGCAACCAATACTTGTGCGACCAACACCAGAAAAATCCAAGGCATTTGAAATAATTGCAGGCGAGCGTCGATGGCGAGCGTCAAAGATTGCCAATCTCAAGTTGATTCCGGCGATTGTTCGTGAGACCGATGACTTATTGTCAGTCGAACAGGCGCTCGTTGAAAACCTTCATCGCCAAGATTTAACACCATTAGAAGAAGCGGCTGCATATAAGCAATTGCTTGATGATTTTTCGATGACACACGAGCAAGTTGCCGAAAAAGTCGGAAAGAGCCGTTCGGTAATTACCAATTCGTTGCGGTTGTTGGCTTTGGCGCCATCAATTTTGCAACTTCTTGCCGATGGTCGACTTTCAGGCGGCCATGCCAGGGCGCTACTTGCGTTAACTGATCGACCAACTCAAGAAAAACTCGCCCGTCAATGCGTCGAAGAAGGTTGGACAGTTCGAAATATTGAGCAAGCAGTGCGTCAAAGTTTGGGTCGTGATCTGCGGTCAACCAAATCTGACAAAAAATCTGTTGGCGCCAGCGATAAAAATTCAAATAACAAAATTCGAACAGCTGCGCTTCCACCACCAGGCATGGTTGAACTCGAAAAATTGTTGGGCGAACATTTAGCAACAAATGTTTCAGTTACTGCAACAAATGGGCGAGGCAAAGTTGTAATTGAGTTTGCTGATTTGAAT
>RFMT01000003.1 GCA_009927565.1 Acidimicrobiia bacterium | reverse complement strand
ATGGAACGGCATTCTCGGATATTTCTGGTTGGGTTGTGCTGCACTGACGGGCGTGCTTGCAGTTTTCACTCGTGCGGCTTTGAAAGAACGCAGTTATTCGGCGGTGATGGCGGCGACCGGTTTGAGTTACTTGGCAATTCTCACCGCGTTCGGCACCGACCTCGTCGCCCGCGCCACCCTTGCGCTCTAGATTTTAGTTGGCACGAAATTTGGTTTCGTCTACTATCGCTTTTATGAACGGCAGTTACACAGTTGACGAAAAATGGGATGCCCCAACTAAACAGGCAATTAAAGTTGGTCGACAAGGTTGGCACTTATCTGTGCCACCGAATGGTCGCGCCAATCGGGCATCCGCTCAAAACATTAAGTCCAACAACAATCCGCTGGGGCTTGATACCCCCGAAAACGAAATCGAAACAACTCCGGAGCACAGAAATTTAGTTGCAGGAGACCCGTCGTGTGCAGGCTGGACGCGTGAATACAGTGATCCGAATGTGGTGAAACTGCGTGAGAGATTGAAGCGACACAATGGAATCCGCGGTCTAGAAATTGTTTCACCATCAGAGGTCGAACGTGCTGCTGAATTATTTCATCGCGACGGGTTTGTAGTGGTCGCCGATGCGATTAAGCCCGAGCAACTCGCACGAATGCGTATTGCTGCTGACCGTGCGATTGATGAGATGTTGGCTGTTGATCCAGATTGCTCAGTCGGTGGTGGTGCAGGTGGATTACCTCATCGCTATTCGTTTGGTAGCAGTTCTGCGTCGCGTCATATGTTGCACGCAGTTGAATGGGTCGAACTTATTGACATGCCAACGACTACGCCGATACTTACCGCAATTTTCGGTTCGCCAAATTACATTGTGATTGGTGGTGGTGGAGATATTGCGATGCCAGGCTCTATCGAATATCAAGGTTTACACTCAGACAACACTTGGGCAGAGCCGCACGATCCAAGTGGTCGAATTACTATGCGCGAGATGCCAGTACCCGCAGTGACAATTAATTTTCCGATGATTGACTTAACACCCGAGAATGGTCCGATACGACAGATTCCTGGCACTCAAAATTCTCGTGAGCCAATCCCGAGTTTGTACAACGAACCAGAGTGGATGAAACTCAGCACAGTTTGCCCAGCACCCGCCGGGTCAGCAATTTTTCGCGATTTGCGATGTTGGCATGGGGGGACACCTAATTTGTCGCGAGACGTGCGTGCAATGCCAAACATCGAATATTTTGCGCCGTGGTTTCGTAGCGAGGCAGTTATTCGCTCGATGCCTTACGACAGATGGAAGTCTCTATCGCCGCATGGTCAGCGAATTTCTAGATACGTAATGTGCGGCAAAGACGAGGTTGTAATTGGTGCCGGCTACATTCATCCGAAGTCAAAAATGCGTGAAGCGTTCAAAGCCAAACAACTTGCTGAACTTGGCGCAGAAGCCGCCGCCGAGTACCTTCGCCGCCTCTAGATAAACCACTTACAGAGCGATCAACTTGGCGGTTTAGTCGCTAGCTCTCCAAATCGTCACAAAACTTGACCTCCAATGTGAAAAAATTTCACACATTGTGGCATGATTGAAAATACGGTATATCTAATCCGATATAATGACAAAGTGCCGAAAGAGCTTTTTTCGCGAAGTCTGATCAGCCGTGCGCGACGCGATGCGAAACTTTCACAGGCAGAACTTGCGCGACGGGCAAAGACGAGCCAGGCGGCAATTTCGATGTACGAAGCCGGTACGCGCTCGCCGACGTTAGATACGTTGTTGCGCATTATTCGTGCTGCGGGTTCAGACCTGCGCATCGGCCTGTCGGGTCCAGATACCCACACGATAACTCGTGAGCAGTTTGAGAAAACTCTTGATCCAAAAGTTTTAGAAGAATTCAATGCCAAAGAGCGAGAACGTGTTCGCCTCGCTCGACTTGGCCGCTGAGCCGCAACTACGTCTCACCGAACTGATCGCGGCGTTAACGCGCAACGCTGTCGATTTTGTCATCATCGGTGGCGTAGCTGCACAACTTCATCGATTACCGATGCCGGCAACGGTCGATCTCGATATCACGCCATCACGAAGCCTCGAAAATCTCGCGCGTCTCGCAAAAGTTTTTGACGAAATTGATGCAGCGCTAGCAACAGCAGGCGAGTATGGTACCTGGTTTCCGCGGCATCCAATTTCGAATTGGTCTCAATACGAGATGATCCATTTGGTGACCAAGTTTGGTCTTCTTGACTTGGTGTTTGCACCTGAAGGCTCTGAAGATGGTTTCAACGAGTTGATTAGAGAAAGTCAAGAGATTAGTTTTGGCAAACAAATTGTTCGTGTAATTTCAGTCGATACATGGGAACGCCTGAAACTTGCCACCAAACGAGACAAAGACATTTTCCATTTGCTTTTGCTTGCTCGGCATCGCGACGAACGCAAATAGTCGAGGGTGTTGTTTTAAAAATTAGGGGAGGTGAGGGGCCAGGGGTTGGTGCGCTCGAGGGCAAGGGCGAGGTCGAGCAGAAGTGGTTCTTCGAAGTGGCGAGCCATGATTTGCATGCCGACTGGCAGACCGTCGACGAAACCGACTGGCACCGAGATGCCGGGGTTGCCGTAAATATTTGCCGGAAATGTCAATACTCCGTTGTTGCCCGCGCCCGCAACAAT
>RFMT01000123.1 GCA_009927565.1 Acidimicrobiia bacterium | reverse complement strand
TGGCTCGAGTTACACAGGTGGGCCAAGCGAGATTGACGTGTGGATGATGAAACCGCGCGACTTTGACTCGGCGAAAAAGTACCCGATGTTGTTGAATGTGCACGGCGGGCCGCACACGCAATATGGCGAAACATATTTCGACGAAGCTCAAATGCAAGCCGCTGCCGGCTTTGTTGTTGTGATGAGCAACCCGCGCGGTTCAAGCGGACGCGAGCAGGCTTGGGGCCAGGCGATTCTTGGTCGCAAACATCCGGTTGCACCCGGCACGGGTTGGGGTGACGCCGACGTTAAAGACGTTCTCGCGGTTCTCGATGGCGCGCTGGCAAAGTATCCGTTTATTGACGGCAAACGTGTCGGCATGCTCGGCGGAAGCTACGGCGGATATATGGCGACGATGTTGGCGGGTTGTCACAGCGATCGGTTCAAAGCGATTTGCAGCGAGCGCGCGGTCAACAACATGTTGTCTGAAGAATGGACGAGCGATATTGGCACTGTGTTTCGTGTCGAGCACGGGCCAAATCATTTGGAAGATGAAGCCGAGTATGCGCGGATGTCGCCGATTCGTCATGTGCGCAACATTGATGTGCCGATGTTGATCATTCACAGTGAAAATGATTTGCGTTGCCCGATTAACCAGGCTGAAGAATTGTTTATGGCATTGCGATTGCTCAAAAAAGATGTGACGTTTTATCGGTTCCCTGGTGAGACGCACGAACTGTCGCGGTCAGGTTCGCCGCTGCATCGCGTGCAACGCGCCGAAATTATTCTCGACTTCTTCGCCGAAAAGCTGAGCGCTTAGGCTCGTTGCGTGAAAGTCACGCTGACGGGCACGGGCAGCCCGATACCCGACCCTCATCGCGCCGGGCCTTCAACACTCGTGCAGTGCGCGGGGCAAAATATCTTGATCGATTGCGGTCGCGGTGTTGCGTTGCGACTTGCTGCGGCTGGCGTGCCGGTGCCATTTTTGTCGGCGATTCTCGTGACTCATCTTCATAGTGATCACATCACCGATTTAAACGATCTAGTTACAACTCGTTGGATTTTGACTCCCGAAGCGACGCCGACAATTATCTATGGCCCCGTCGGAATGAAGAAAGTTGTCGACGCAATGATGGCGATGTTGACGCCCGATCAAAAATATCGCCACGATCATCACGCTGACTTGCGCAATGGGCCGGGAATGCAAGTTGTCGTGCATGAAGTTTCGCCTGGCGACGAATTCAAGATTGGTGACGCTCGCGTAATTGTCGGACGAACCGACCATCGTCCAGTTACTCCGACGATTGGTTTTCGCATCGAGGCCGAAGGCAAATCAGTAGTGCTTGCAGGTGACACCGTGCCTTGCAGCGAACTCGATGACTTATGTCGTGGCGCGGACATTTATGTGCAGACGGTCTTGCGTCCCGACTTAGTTGAGTTGGTGAAGCAATTCGTGCCGGCACTCGCCTCGCGGACGAACGATATTCTCGATTATCACTCGAGCGTCGAAGATGCCGCGAAGACTGCGACACGTGCAGGTGTTAAGACTCTGATGTTGACGCACTACGTGCCGGCAATGCAGGCCGGTCAAGAAGCCGATTGGCTCGCGCTCGCGACGCCACACTTCACGGGCAAGATTGTGCTCGGCTCCGACCTCACCACCGCCGAAGCCTGACCCCGC
>RFMT01000399.1 GCA_009927565.1 Acidimicrobiia bacterium | reverse complement strand
GCCAGACCTGCACCAAGTCCAGCCGTGGCAATGATGTTGTGACCACATGCGTGACCGATACCTGGCAACGCGTCGTATTCGCACAACACTGCAACTGTCGGACCGTCACCACCACTAATGCGGACATCAAACGCAGTATCTAATTCAAAAGCACCGCGAGTTACTTTGACCTTCGAGTCGGCAATGTAGTCGGTCAGAATCTGGTGAGCGAAATGTTCTTCAAAATTTGTCTCGGGATTTTCGTGAAGTTGATGACTAATATTTTCGAGGTCTTTGGCTCGGGCATCGATATCCCGACATACGCTCTGTTTTAATTCAGATATCTGCTCGACGGTCATGCTTGTAGTCATAGGCCAATGTTAATGCTCACCAATATAAATTCACAGCGTCTGGCAACACCCGAAAAACACAGCGTCGAATACTGCCTATCCGAATTCCGTCGATCGACATAGATGCTGACTTTTCACCTAGAAATACATACTCAGTTTTTTGTGTATAGCGAATTTTCGGATGTGGCAAGTGCGAACCTGACTTCATCAGTCTGAACGCAGTCAAGCGTTGCCTAGTGCTCATCGAACCATCTAGTTCGACAACGTCAAGTTTGCCGTCGTTGGGGTGGGCCTTCGGAGCCCAATCTCGATTGCCGATAAAAGAAGTATTCAGAATCGCGATTATCTGACCCAAAAAGTATTTCTGATAAATGTTTGCATGTCCAATGAAACATCTTCGTGTTGCTGTATTTGAGTTGGCAGATGTGTAAACTGCCTCAATCACATCGAACTTGGTACAGAGCATTTGGTCATTGCGATGTGACGCATTCTTAATACCGAGAGTTCTGGTCAACCCAGATTTAGTAATCGAAATATTCGGGGGCGACGCCAAATTGAGTATTTGATCGGTAATCAATTGGCCAGCAGAAAAATCGTCGGCCGCAACCTGCAAATCAGTGGGTCGTTCTTCAAAGCGACCCCATTCTTGGCTTTTGCTGATCGTCATTGGTTACTCACTGAAGTTCCGTGTGAGGCCGAAACAACGCCCCGCAAAAGTGCTGTAGCCGCCTGTTCGGCACAAGTGACCGTCTGTGAATTCGCAGCAATTAATGCAATTTGTCGTAACAGATCGACTAGCTGCTTCATCGTCCGTACGAAGTCGCCCGCAGTCAAGTCGTCATTAAGAATATCAATCAGGTCACTACCACTCGCCCAGTCGTAGGTGATCTCCATCAACCCAGCATCGAGCGTTCGATGCGGAGTTATGCCCGATATTTTTTCGTCTTCGGTAATTCTTTGGCTCAATAACTGAATCGCTTTCCATCTTGTTTGCAAACTTTTCGGTACGCGAGGCTTCGGCGGTTCCTCTGCGCGGCGAAACTCGAATACGAACACACTCAAGAGCGAGGCAAGTTCAGCCGGTGTAAGACCATCAAAATGTCCATCACTTAGAGATTCAGCAATAACAAGATCCAACTCATGGAAAATTCGCGAAAGCGAGCGACCTTGGTCGGTGAGCTTCCAGTTAGCTACATACCCACGACGCTCCATTAGGCCAACAAGATCGTCGAACTTCGCACTCACAGACTGCACAGATCTATCAATTCGACTTTCCATGAGTCGAATTTCGCTGTCGATTCGGTCTGCAGAACTTGCGGCGATTAGACGACGCTTCAATTCGGGGTCATCTGCCACCGGATGATCCCGTCCAGTCAAATCAAAACCTCTGGCCAACTTTGTTTTAGCCTTGGTTCGTTGAACTCTTTGCGCAACTTCTTTGACAAATTTTGGACTCGTTCGTGCGTACGAATCCGGCAATTTAATGAAACCTATCTTCTCGGGCGGCGAATCAAAATCCCCGTTTTGCAGATTTATCAATGCTCGACTGGCTGTAATCAAAGTCAATTTTGTGCCATTCGACCGTTGCGCGGTTGCGACAATTGCACCCTTTGAGTTTTGTCTTGGAATGATTATCAGGTCACCAAGACTTAATTGCTTGATTGCTATTTCAATTTCGTCCGCATCAGGTCGCGATCTAAATGAACTCCTGTATTCGTCAATGTCGCCGAACGCACTCTTGGCCTGTTGACGAAGGCGGTCGCGTTCTTTGCTTCGTCTAGCAATTCGGGCTTGAATCTCAACAACATCGCGACCACTTTGAAACTGGGCAAAAGAGAGATTCAACAGGTGATGTGCTTCTTGGCGAGAATGGGTCTGAATCAAATTTGCGGCCATGTTGTAGGTAGGCCTAAATGCCGAAATCAGTCTGAATGATCGACTTAGGGCTAGAGCGGCAACTTGGTCAAAGCCCACGAATTGATTCCATAAGACAAGTGCGTGGCCGACGGTGTCGATTCCTCGACGGCCAGCACGACCGGTCAACTGGGTGTAGTCAGAAGCCTTAAGAGGTTGGTGGTGTTCGCCCGTAAATTTTGTAATTTTCTCAACCACTACAGCGCGAGCGGGCATATTCAGACCTACTGCCAATGTTTCGGTTGCGAACACCAGGCGCACTAATCCTCTGATGAAGCACTCTTCAACTATCTCTTTAAAGGCCGGTACGAGACCTGCATGGTGTGAGCCAACACCATACTCAAGTTGGTTTGCAAATTTCGAGAAACTCAATGCCGCTAAATCGTCATCGCTGAACATTTCGACTCTGCTGTCAATAATCTCGGCAATCTCTGCGCGTTGAGTGGCGTCGGTTAGTCGAACACCGCCACGTATGCAAGCCTCGGCGGCTTCGTCGCACTGGTTACGGCTGAATATGAAAACAATCGCCGGCAATAGATCTTCGCGTTGCAGTAGGTCTACGATTTCGACTCGATTAGGCGTAAACAACTTCGGTCTCTTTCTTGGCGCCGATGCTCGGTTCGATCTTCGATTGCCACCCCGATAATTGCGGTCGCCTGTCTGCGACGAGGCTGACTCTAGTTTTGAGACCTCTTGGTTGGGCGAGCCATTGACGATTGTTTCAAAAATTTTGATCTCGTGTGTAGTTGCATCACCAACCACAAAATGATTGATAAGTTCGACGGGCCTTTTCTCTTCGACGATCGGCACGGTCTTTCCGCGCACAGTACTGAGCCATTCGGTAACTTCAGTTGCGTTTGACACAGTTGCAGACAAACAAACAAGTTGCACCGTTGGGTCGAGATGAATGATTACTTCTTCCCAAACCGGTCCACGATATGCATCTTGCAAGAAGTGAACTTCATCTAATACAACGACACTTAACATTGCCAGTGCTTCGCTTCGGGCGTAAATCATGTTTCTCAGAACTTCGGTTGTCATAACCAAGATTGGTGCAGTTGGGTTAATACTGTTGTCGCCAGTGAGAAGACCAACTTCACTCTTGCCATAATGCGCCACAAGATCGTTGAATTTTTGATTCGATAGCGCCTTGATTGGCGCAGTATAAAAAGCGCGCTGTCCCTGACGTCTCGCCGCCTCGATTGCGTATTCGGCGACAAGCGTTTTGCCCGAACCAGTCGGGGCTGCCACCAAAACAGAGTCGCCGCGATCTAATGCGTCGAGTGCCTCAATTTGAAATTCGTCGATCGCAAAGTCGTAGCGAGCAATCAATTCATCGCGTCTAGGACGAGGCATCGCAATTTGATAAACAACTAAGCGCTGTTACGCATACGTCTACGAGTCGCAATGAATCCAATCAAAATCGCCACAAAATACAAAAAAGTAAGCGGTAGACCAAGAGCCATCAGAGTTATCGGATCTCCACTCGGTGTGATAATCGCTGCGACGAAAAAAATTACAACGATTGCTATGCGCCACTGCTTTATCAGTGTCCGTGGAGTCAGAACGCCCACGAGTTGCAAGAAAACAATCAAAAGTGGCGAAAGAAAGCCGACGCCAAAGGCCAAGACCATCAGAATCACGAGACTGACATACTTTGTTATCTGAAACGCTTGATTAACTTCGGTTCCTGACCAAGAGATCAAAAATTCGAGTGCACGCGAAAGTGTCCAATAAGCGAGAGCGCATCCCCCAACGAATAGAACGACTGAAGAACCGATAAACGGGATTGTGTACTTCTTCTCCTTTTTGCTCAATGCAGGCACAATAAATCGCCACAGCTGCCAAAGTAGAATTGGAAGTGCGATAACCAAACCGCCGTATCCTGCGATCTTCATGCGGGCGGTAAGTCCGTCAAGTGGTCCTAGTGCAAATAGTGAACCGTCGCAATTGAAATCGGCACGACTGTCGCAAAGATCGCGATAAGGCTTGGTCAAAAATCGCAATACCGGATCATAAAAAGCGAGTATGCCTGCTGCCCCCAATGCGACTGCAAGGATCGAGCGGATCAAGCGCATACGCAACTCACCTAGATGCTCTGCCAGAGACATCGTCTTCGCTTCTGATTTGGAAGCTCTAAATGCCATTACGAAACATCATCTAACGAACTCTTATTAGTCGTCTCGTCGACGACGGACGCGCTTATCTGAACGTCACCAATGGGTGAAGATTCGACATCAGTGTCGTCTCCGTCGTACAAGACAATGGGTATCTCAGGCAACTTGGTTTCCCCCTCGCTAAATGGCACAAATTTTGGCGTAGCAATCTCACTTACTGCAGTTTGAAACAGATCGGAGGTGTCGTTGAACAATGCCTTCATCGAATTTGTCGTGTTCATCATCTCTTTCAGAGGCTCATCCATGACTTTACGCAAATCAGTTTGGACGCCCGATGACATGCGTTTTAGCTCGGCGTATAAACGTCCTACTCGCCTGATTGCATCAGGCAACTTCTCTGGTCCAAGCACGACCAAACCGATAATAAGCAAGAACATAATCTCGCTTCCGGTCAGATTAAACATGTCCAAAGTCTAGGAGATGTCTTCTCCTATCATCAGAGTGTGCAGCAGCGACTTCCTTCTCTTTACCCGCAACCAATCTTGTTTGCCCATCGAGGTGCAAGCGCGCATACACAAGAAAACACAATCGACGCCTTTAGACTCGCGCTCAAACTTGGAGCATCGGGACTTGAAACCGATTGTTGGGTCACGAAAGATTTGCAGGTCGTCTTAGACCACGATGGATTTGTCAAACGTCGTGGGCCGTTTCAGTTTCGCAAGACTAAAATTCGCAGAGTCGATGCGATCAAATTGCCTGCATCTATTCCCAAATTTATTGACTTGCTGGAAATTTCTTCGCCGAGTACACCCGTATCTGTTGATGTATGTGATTCATCTGCGATGGATTTAATCAACGAATTGGTTAGCAAGACGATTTCAAAGCAGGACATCTACATCTGCCACCCCGATATCGAACTTTTGAGATCTTGGAAAATTGAATTTCCGTCGTTCAAGTATGTGAATTCGATTCGACTAAACAAGATTTACGAAGGCCCCGAACGCCGATGCGCAAATCTTGCAAAGTATGGTATTGATGTTTTGAATATGCATCACACAGATTGGAACGGTGGTCTCGTTGCCCTCGCTCATCGTTTCAACATCGCTGCTTTCAGCTGGGACCTCCAGCACACCGACCAACTAGTTACAGCCCTTTTGATGGGCGCAGACGCCGTTTACAGCGATTGGCCAGATCGAATGTGCGACGCAAGCCGGCGAGTGTTCGATTCTGACTGATTGTTAGATAAACAAAAAATTACAAACGCGACCACGAGTTTGGCGGCCAGATAATTACGAAAGCCTGACCGATTATCAAATCACTTTTGATGGCACCAAACATCCGACTATCGAACGATTGGGGTCTATTGTCGCCGATGAGAAAGACCTCATCTTTCTCAATCTTCGTTTCAGCCATATTGACTACTCCACATCGCTCCGAAAGATTCGTCAAGGTAATGTCGCGTCGCGGCAAATAAGGCTCTTCGAGTTTCGCACCGTCAATGTAAATTACACAGTCTCGAATCTCTATCGTCTCTCCTCCGAGACCAATGACACGCTTAATCAGGTCGTCATGTTCAATTTGGTTGCCATTCATCGTTGCGCGATCGAAGACCACAATGTCTCCGCGATCAATCCCACCAACCTCATAATTCAATTTGCTAACGAGCACTCGATCATTACTAAACATCGTGGTTTCCATACTCGGTCCAGAGATATAGAACTGTTGGAGTAAAAATAATCGCACCAACACGGCAACGATCAATGCGATAACAATCACAACCAACCATTCAAGAATTAGTCTGACGAAAAGGGATGGCCATTTCTCTTGCGGCTTTAATTCAATTTTTGACATTCACACAGCGTAGTTGGTCAAAAACATTGCTATAGCGAGGCAATTAATTTGTCGACGCGTTCATCACGAGATTTGAATGGATCTTTGCAAAGAACTGTACGTTGTGCCTGATCATTAAGTTTCAAGTGAACCCAGTCGACTGTGTAATCCCGCTTCTTTTCTTTTGCCCGCTTAATAAAATCACTGCGCAGTTTTGCGCGAGTCGTCTGCGGTGCAATCACGCGAGCAATTTCAATTTCTTCGTTGCTGCAGATGCGGTTGACAAGGCCGTTGTGTTCTAATTTGTAGAACAATCCCCTATCTCTACAAATATCATGGTATTGCAGGTCAACTAATTGCACTCGTGAGTCGTCAAGTGCGAGCTCGTGTCTCTTTCGAAATGCCTCGACAAGGTGATACTTGATAACCCAGTCAACTTCACGATTCAATTTGAGTGGATCGTTTTCTATTGTCGATATACAGTGCTCCCACA
This sequence comes from Acidimicrobiia bacterium, assembly GCA_009927565.1. Lineage (GTDB taxonomy): Bacteria > Actinomycetota > Acidimicrobiia > Acidimicrobiales > Ilumatobacteraceae > BACL27. The sequence continues at coordinate 1,577 of RFMT01000399.1, read as the reverse complement.
TCTCAAGGGCCTTCAATTCAAGTTCATCAAATCTTCCGGTATCCGCATAGCGCAACGCCTTGTCAAGTATCTCTCTTTGAATGTCCAGCGCCGAGAGTTCGCGTCCAGAGGCAAGTCGAATCTTTCTTCGACAAGTGATGTCGTGACTGATTTCTCGTATCGCTCGTGTCTGATTTTCAAGAGTTAAGTCACGCAATACGCACGACTCATCCTCCATCATTTTCAGTAGGCATGCTGTTGAACCTACTTTTACGAAGTTGGTATATTCACTCATGTTTGAATCACCGACAATTACGTGAAGCCGACGATACTTCTCGGCATCGGCATGTGGTTCATCGCGAGTATTAATGATTGGTCGACTGCGAGTCGTCGCCGAACTAAGTCCTTCCCAAATGTGCTCTGCACGTTGAGCAATCGAGTAAATCGGTCCACGAGCAGTTTGCAAAACCTTGCCGGCGCCGGTGAAGATTTGACGTGTAACAAGGAAAGGAATCAACACTTCGGAGTATTTCTCGATCTCATCGCTACGTGAAGTCAAGTAGTTTTCATGACACCCGTAGCTGTTGCCTGCTGAATCTGTATTGTTTTTAAAAAGATAGATCGTTCCGCGAATTCCTTCATCGCGTAGCCGTTGCTCGGCACCAATTAGCAATTCTTCAAGAATTCTCTCGCCCGCCTTGTCGTGTACAACGACATCATGAATCGAGTCGCACTCGGGTGTCGCATACTCGGGATGCGAACCGACGTCTAAATAGAGTCTCGCGCCGTTCTCAAGAAAGACATTCGAACTACGTCCCCAACTCACGACCTTGCGAAACAGATATCGGGCGACCTCATCTGGGCTCAGCCTGCGTTGGCCTCTAAGCGTGCAGGTAACGCCGTATTCATTTTCAAGCCCAAAAATTCGGCGATCCATTAGATTTCAGCCCAGAAGAGCTTGAACTTGGGAATCCTCAATGCGCCTAAAACAGCGTCTGCGACCGTTGCGCTCAAGAACTGCTACTTCAAGTTCTTCATGCGACAACTTGCGATCTGGTCCTGCTAACACCGAAGTTGCGATCTTAACTACCTCACTCAGCCCAAGATCTGGTTTGAATGCAGTGCCGAGTCTTGCGGCCACAGAATCACTGTCTCCGCCGAGTACACAATAATTGTGTTCGTCAAGCACAGTGCCGTCATAAAGCACGTGAAACAGGCGGTCGCTTGCTCGATCCACCCCAATTTCGGCGATCAACAACTCAACTTCCATTGGTTTTGGCGCTTCGCTAAACATCTGACTGAGAATCTGTGCATATTGATTGGTCAAACTTCGAGCGTCGACGTCTTGCCGCGAAAACTGGTAACCCTTCAAGTCGGCTGCACGCACGCCCGCAACTCGTAATTGATCAAACTCGTTGTATTTGCCAACACCTGCGAAGGCAATGCGGTCATAAATCTCGCTGATCTTGTGCAGTGTTGTTGATGGATTCTCAGAAATAATCGCGATTCCATCTTGGTATTGCAATGCGACAAGCGTGCGACCTCGTGCGATTCCTTTTCGAGCGTAGTCCGCTCGATCTTTCATGAATTGTTCTGGC
>RFMT01000168.1 GCA_009927565.1 Acidimicrobiia bacterium | reverse complement strand
CAGGTGTGGGGAGATGACCAACGCGTCGTGCCCGTAACCGTGTTGCGCATCGAGCCAGCCCGAATTGTGCAAGTCAAAACAGGTCTTACTGATGGCTATACAGCGTTGCAAGTGACATACGGACAGCGCGATGCGAAAAAGATGAACAAAGCTGAAGCTGGTCATTTTGCGCCGAAGAGTGGCGTACGAAATGTTGCCGCTGGTCGTCGACTTGTTGAGTTGCGACTTGATTCTGTTGAAGGTTTTGAAATCGGTCAAGAAATTAAAGTTGACACACTTGCAGTTGGCGAGCGCGTCGACGTGACGGCCGTAAGTCGAGGCAAAGGTTTTGCCGGCACCATGAAGCGTCACAATTTCGGTGGCCAAGGTGCGAGTCACGGTAACCACAAGCACCACCGCGCACCGGGTTCGATCGGTTCATGCACATTTCCGGGTCGAGTATTCAAAGGTTTGCGCATGTCTGGTCACATGGGTCACCAACAAGTGACAACGTTGAATCTTGAAGTTGTGCAAGCAGACCTTGAACGAAACCTTTTGCTCGTCAAGGGTTCAGTTCCTGGCCCAAATGGTGGCGTCGTAATTATTCGCAACGCCGTCAAGGGTGCGGTCAAGGAGTAGTCATGGCAAAGATTGAAATGAAAAACGCCGCCGGCAAAAAAGCCTCATCTGTAGAAGTTGCTGACGAAGTATTTGGTATCACGCCGAATATTCCGGTGTTGCACCAAGTTGTTGTTGCCCAGCTCGCACATCGTCGCTCGGGAACGCAAAGTACTAAGACTCGCGCAGAAGTAAGTGGTGGCGGTAAAAAACCGTTCAAGCAAAAGGGCACTGGTAACGCTCGTCAAGGTTCAATTCGTGCACCACACTTCAGCGGTGGTGCCGTTGCCCTTGGACCAATGCCTCGCAAATATTCGCAACGAACACCAAAGAAAATGGTGCAACTTGCTATGCGTTCAGCCCTTTCAGATCGCATGAGCGAGAACAAAGTCGTCGTTGTTGAAGAGTGGGGCTTTTCGGCACCTAGTACGAAATCGGCCACAGCAGCCCTGAAGAGCCTCGGTGTCAGCGAGCGAGTTCTGATAGTGCTCGAGCGCAAAGACGAGAATGCCTGGAAGAGTTTCCGCAATTTGAAAGACGTTCAAGTGCTGAGCACCGGCGAACTAAATGCTTACGACATTTTGTGCAATGACTGGATCGTCTTTACACAGGCGAGCCTGCCGACAATGGAGGTCGCAAAGTGAAAGATCCACGCGACATTATTTTGCGACCAGTTGTCAGTGAAAAGAGTTACTCGTTGATCGATAAGGGCACATACACATTCGAAGTTCACCCATTGGCAACAAAGCCAGAAATCCGCGATGCTGTTCAATCAATTTGGGGCGTGAAAGTTCGTCGCGTCAACACAATCAACCGACTGGGTAAGCGTCGCATAACTCGTGGCACCAACCGCATCGGTGTTCGCGACGGCTCGAAGCATGCTCTTGTCACATTAGAAGCGGGCAATCAAATCCCGTTGTTTGAGAACTAGACAAAGGACGACTCAAGATGCCAATTCGCAAACGCCGCCCGACGAGCCCAGGTCGCCGCTTTCAAACAGTTTCAGATTTCAGCGAGATCACCAAAACGACTCCTGAAAAATCGTTGTTGTCACCGAAGCCATCTCGCGGTGGTCGTAACTCGGCTGGTCGCATTACATCGCGTCACCAAGGCGGTGGCCATAAGCAGCAATATCGCATGGTCGACTTCAAGCGTGGCAAAGACGATTGTGTAGCAAAAGTTGCAGCAATTGAGTACGACCCGAACCGCACATGCCGAATTGCGTTGTTGCATTACGCAGACGGCACGAAGTCATACATTCTTGCGCCGAAGGGTCTTGAAGTTGGCGCGAAAGTTGAGAGTGGTCCGAAGGCAGACATCATCGTTGGCAACGCTTTGCCACTTCGCTACATGCCAGTTGGTACGACCGTTCACAACATTGAGATGCGTCCTGGTCAGGGTGGAAAAATTGCTCGTTCAGCCGGTATGGCAGTTCAACTTGTTGCCAAAGAAGGACAATATGCGACTTTGCGTATGCCTTCGAGCGAAATGCGTCGCATCCCGATCGACTGTCGCGCAACTGTTGGCGAAATCGGCAACTCAGAACATGAGCAAATCAAAATTGGTAAAGCTGGTCGAAATCGCTGGAAGGGTGTTCGTCCGCAATCCGTGGTGTTGTAATGAACCCAGTCGACCACCCACTCGGTGGTGGCGAAGGTAAAACTTCGGGCGGCCGTCCACCAGTTTCGCCATGGGGTAAGCCAGAGCGTCGTACTCGCGATACGAACAAGTCGTCTCAGCAGATGATTGTCCGTCGTCGCCGATCAGGAAAGTCAAGAGGTTAACTAAATGTCACGCAGTCTTAAAAAAGGTCCGTTTGTTGATGAGCATCTTCTCAAGAAGTTGGACGAAATGAACGCGAGCGGAGACCGCAAGGTCATCAAGACCTGGTCACGTCGCAGCACAATTATCCCTGACATGCTCGGACATACGTTTGCAGTTCACGATGGTAAAAAGCACGTGCCGGTATACGTGACCGAATCAATGGTCGGTCACAAACTCGGCGAGTTTTCACCAACTCGAACTTTCAAATTTCACCAGAGTCAAGAAAAAGCGGCAGCAGCAGCGGCAGCGGCAGCAGCGGGCCCAGGTAAGTCATGACCGGTCCGAAACTAAACGAAGCAACTCGAGTTGCTGGGGTGTCGAGTGGTTATCGCGCATCGGCTCGTTTTGCTCGATTGTCACCTTCGAAAGTTCGCGTCGTGTTGAACCTCGTTCGCGGAATGGACGTTCGTTCGGCAGACAATCTCTTGCGCCTGACAGATCGCGATTCGGCACACATCGTGCGTAAGTTGCTCGCATCTGCAGTGGCAAATGCGACAAATAACTTTTCGCAAAATGCAGACGAGCTTTATATCAAGGCGTGCTATGCCGACGGTGGTCCGACTTTGAAGCGTTTTCGTCCGCGCGCCAAAGGTAGCTCAGCCGCAATTTTCAAACGCACGAGCCACGTCACGATCGTGGTTGACAAATTGAGCGAAGCTGCTCTTGCAGTTCGCGAGTCGCAGAGTGAGTCGCGCGGTGGAGCACAGGCAGCGCAGCGTCGCAGCCGTGTTGAAGCAAGTCGTGCACGAGCGCAAAAGTCAAAAGCCGCAGCAGCTGAGAGTGACGCTTCAGACGCTGCCGAAAAAGAAGAAGCGACTGGTAACTGACATGGGACAAAAGATCAATCCGTACGGCTTTCGCTTGGGTGTAACAACCGACTGGAAGAGCAAGTGGTTCAGCACCAAAGAGTACAAGGCCTATCTCACTGAAGACTGGAAGATTCGCGATTATCTCAAAGTTCAATTGTCTGATGCTGCAGTAAGTCGCATCGAGATTGAGCGCACGCGTGACAAACTTCGAATCGATGTTCACACTGCGCGCCCCGGCATCGTTATTGGTCGCAAAGGTCAAAAAGCTGAAGAGCTTCGCGCAGGCCTCACTGCTTTAACTGGCAACAATAAAGTTCAATTGAATATCACTGAAATTCGCGATGCCGAACTTGACGCAGCACTGGTTGCTCAAGGTGTTGCTGATCAGCTTGTAAACCGAATTGCGTTTCGTCGTGCGATGAAGCGCGCTGTGCAGAACGCACAGAAGCAGGGTGTGCAAGGCATTCGAGTTCAGTGTTCAGGTCGTCTTGGTGGCGCAGAAATGTGCCGTCGTGAGTGGTACCGCGAAGGTCGCGTGCCTCTACACACTCTTCGCGCGAACATTGATTATGGTTTCCGCGAAGCTGCAACAACTGCAGGGCGCATCGGTGTCAAAGTTTGGCTATATAAGGGCGAGATTCTTCCATACAAGAGTCAAACCGACGACCGTATCGCTCGTGAAGCAGCGATGGCTGCCGGTGAGACATCAGGTCACTCGGATGCTGCTCGCAAAGTCGTGACTTCAGCCGGCCCGAAAGCAGTCGAAATTGATGACATCGCAGTTGCGCCACTCGTGAAAGAAGCCGACCCAGAGTTCGAGCGTTTGTTGGACGAAGAAGAAGATATTCAACGTCGCAGTCACGACACTCACGAAGCTCCTCACTTTAAGCGAGAGGTTTAATTAGCCATGTTGGAACCACGCAAAGTTAAGCATCGCAAGCAGCATCGCGGTCGCATGAACGGCATTTCAAAGGGTGCGAACGAACTTGCATTCGGCGAATATGGCATTCAAGCACTTGAACCGGGTTGGATCACCGCGCGCCAAATCGAAGCATCGCGAATCGCGATGACTCGTCACATTAAGCGTGGCGGAAAAGTTTGGATCAATGTGTTTCCTGACAAGTCAGTGACCAAGAAGCCCGCTGAAACACGCATGGGTTCGGGCAAGGGCAACCCAGAGTTGTGGGTAGCAGTAGTGAAGCCGGGTCGTGTTTTGTTTGAAC
>RFMT01000402.1 GCA_009927565.1 Acidimicrobiia bacterium | reverse complement strand
GGCTGGTCAAACCGATGTAATCGGCATGGTCGTTTCTACTGGTGTCGGCGGCGGGATAATTTCTCAAGGCAAAGTTCTTGACGGTCGAAGTGGCAACGCTGGACACATTGGTCATGTGATTGTTGTTCCCGACGGCAGGCTTTGCGCCTGCGGTTCGCACGGTTGCCTCGAGGCTCATGCGTCGGGGCGGTCGATCGAGGCAATAACAGGAAAACCTGCGGCGCAAGCAAGTGCGCAGGTGATCGCCGAAACAGGTCGGCTCGTCGCGCGTGCCTTGGTGAGTGTCGGTGCTGCTGTCGATTTACGCAGTGCAGTCATTGCCGGCTCGGTCGCTCTCGGTTTCGGCAAACCTTTTTTTGAGTCAGTACAAACCGAATTAGACCGGTCAGCCAAGATCGGCTTCGTTCAGGGTTTTTCGGTTTGTCCTGCTGGGCTAGGCCCTCTTTCGCCGCTCGTTGGGGCAGCAGCAGTGGCTCGCAATCTAGGCTGTGACTCATGAGACCTGTCTACGAACTTCAAGCCGAAGAATATCGCGAAAAGGTTCAAGCATTTTTAGCCGAGAAACTTCCGTCCAATTGGCAAGGCATTGGTTCGATGGAAGGCAAAGCAGTCGAAGAATTTGTCGCCGAGTGGCGAAACACGCTGGCGTCGAGTCCGTATCTTGCACCAGGTTGGCCAGTCGAATACGGCGGCGGTGGTCTTTCAGCGCTCGAACAAGTGATAGTCGCCGAAGAGTTTGCTCGCGCTGGTGTGCCGACTGGCTCGTTCAATGACACATTCGGCATTCAAATGCTCGGCAACACATTGTTGATCTGGGGCACAGAAGAACAAAGGCGCTACTACTTACCCAGAATCATCTCGGGACAAGATGTTTGGTGTCAGGGCTATAGCGAACCAAACGCAGGCTCAGACCTGGGCAATGTTGGGTTGAAGGCAACACTTGACGGTGATCAATTTGTTTTGAATGGACAGAAAATTTGGACATCGGCAGGGCAATACGCAACTCATATTTTCACGCTCGCACGCACCAACCCTGACGCACCAAAACACAAAGGTATTTCTTTCATGTTGGTCGACATGCGTCAGCCAGGCATAGAAGTTAGACCAATCAAGATGCTTTCTGGAGAGAGCGAATTCAACGAGGTTTTTTATACAGATGTACTTTGTCCAAAAGAAAACATCGTTGGTGGCATCAATAATGGCTGGGCGGTGGCGATGTCGTTGTTGGGTTATGAGCGTGGCGAATCGGCAGCAACTCTTTCAATCAGATATCAAGCCGAAATTGATCGGTTGATCGCATTGGCTAAGCAACGCGGTGTCGCCGACGACCCACGAATTCGCCAGCGCCTGAGCGACTGCTACGCCAAAGTGCAGATTATGAGGTTTCTCGGTATGCGTACTTTGACAAAGTTCGTCGCGGGTCATCACCCTGGGCCAGACGGTGCGATCTCGAAACTTTATTGGAGCGAATATCACAAGACGGTTACAGAATTGGCAATGGATATTCTCGGCGCCGAGGGTTTGGTGCCCGTAGGTCGCAAACCGATGACAACTTTTCAAACTGATGAGGCCGGCGCAAAAAATAGTTCAATGAGTTGGGCGATGACATTTTTGAATGCTCGTGCGGGCACGATTTACGCAGGTTCTTCACAAGTCCAACGCAACATTATTGGTGAAATGGTGCTCGGCCTACCCAAAGAGCCAAAACCTAACTGACCTATGGCAGTTGTTTCGGGCATGAAATCGGGTGCTTCGATTGTTTTGGCAGTTGTAGTTAGGCCGAAACTTTGGTTTATCGTCATGGTTCAGTTGATTCGACTCGTCCCGCGAAGTTGGTGGCGGCGGTCACCATTTTTGCCAATACCGAGCCGGTCTTATATAAGGTTTCGTAAGCAAACACAATATGGTGGCGATAGCGGTCCGATTGAAGTTAGAGATGTTTTGAGTTATTTAAACTGGTTGAGAGATTTGCGATGAGAAGTGCGCTAGTCCTAAATGCAACTTTTGAGCCGCTTTCGATAGTCCCTGCACGTAGGGCAATTTGTCTAGTGCTTTCAGACAAAGCCGAAATTATCGAAGAAGACGGCACGCAAATCAGGGCTGAGACATTCGTGATGCCGGGACCATTAGTAATCAGATTGAGATACGTCGTCAAGGTGCCGTATCACCGTCGAACTGCAATGTCTCGACGGGCGATTTTCGCTCGCGATAATCATCGCTGTCAATATTGTGGCGCTCATGCTGACAGCATCGATCATGTGATGCCGAGATCTCGCGGCGGAATGCACGTCTGGGAAAACGTGACTGCCGCGTGTCGGGGATGCAACTTAAAAAAGCGTGATCGAACTCCGCAAGAAGCAGGTATGGCGTTGGCGAACCAGCCACACACGCCACGCGAACTTGCATGGGTGACTGTCTCTGTAGGTCGAGTTCCCGAAGAGTGGAAGCAATACTTAGCGTTCGCCTCGTAAAAACGAGCCTGCGGTTTTTGTTCAAACGACGCAGATGAACCGATGATTTCTTGGCGTGTTAATCACCTCCGCGATTCTGCTGAAGCGGTTCACGCTCGCGAACTGCCAGCTGAGCGAGCGATTTGGCAAGCCTCGATAAGCGAGTCAGCGGTCGTTCTTGGCTCGAAGCAGAATCTCGACATCGTTAACCAGTTGTCGTGTCAGCAAGATGGCATCTCGGTCGTTCATCGCAGAAGTGGCGGTGGGGTCGTTGTGTTACAACCCGAAGCTCACTTGTGGATCGACTTCGTGGTGCCACGAGACGACGAACTTTGGCGAGATGATGTCGGCGAATCAATGTGGTGGGTCGGTGAACTTTGGGCAGATGCGTTAGCCAAATGTGAAGTCGCCGATCGAGATCAGCTTCGTGTGCACCGAGGTGGCCTTGAACGATCACCTCTCTCTGATCTGGTTTGCTTTGGTGGCCTCGGACCAGGCGAGGTGACTTTGCACGGACAAAAGGTCGTCGGCATTTCACAGCGTCGCACTCGTGAGATGGCTCGGTTTCAGTGTGTGGTTCATCAGCGCTGGTCGCCGGATCTATATCGACGATATTTGGCAACTGACAAAATGAAACCGCAGGTTAGAGATAAAGCTTCGTCGCTTGAAGCCGAGATTTCACGAATCGCCGTCGCTGAGGTCAAAGGGTTGAGCCAAATTGCAGAGACACTGGTCGAACTCGCTGCCAAGATTTAAAAGATAACTAACCGCTTCATTTAGCGCGCCGGGCGAACCCCGATTACCCAGATATTCAGCTGGTCTTTTGCGCTGCCCAAAAATATCCAAAAAAAGTGGGGAAAAGTGGTGAAATATGTTTGACAGTGGGGGCTAGTGGGGATATAGTTTCTGCAGGGATTTAGGGGGAGCTCTAAAACCCAGTAATTAACGGGGTTTTGGGACAAGGCGGAGGATCAGTGTTTGTAGGTGCGCATGAGCGACAGTTGGACCCAAAGGGTCGCATCGCCTTGCCAGCCGCTTTTCGGCCAAAATTCGAACCGAAGTGCTATTTGGCGCTTGGTCGAGACAAGTGCGTCGATGTCTTAACTACCGAGACCTTTCTGGCGGTGGCCAACGATGTGATGGAAAAAGTTCGTCGTGGGGAAATGGATCGCAAAGAACAGCGAGCGTTGTCGTCGAACATGGTTGAAGTTTCGGTTGATGCGCAAGGCCGTATCAATGTCGACGAAAAGTTGCGTCAGTATGCGGGTCTAGAACTTAACTCTCGCGTAATTGTCAGTGGCTCATTTGACCGAGTTGAAATCTGGGATCCAGAGCGTCATCAGCGCATCAGCGACTCTGGCACACAAGAACTAGCCGGCAACGAATAGAGCGAGAGGGGGTCAAGCAACAAACTTTTCGCAACTGTCACAAGTTGTACGAGTTTCGCTTATCAGCAGTCTCCCGGTTGACAAAATGGATAGCCCCCAACTCCGCCCGCTTTCCATTTCGCTATCCGGGGAGAAATCCCGGAGGCACCGTTGGCCGGGGGGCTGCTGATAAGCGAGATATCTGAGACATCAACAGATAGTGACAGTTTGCAAGTTGCGCAATTTATATGACGACTCCAAACACTCAAGAAGGTTCGCATCTGCCGGTCATGGTCGATGAAATCGTTGACTGCTTTGCTTCGGTGCCCGACGGAGTAATTGTCGATGCGACATTTGGTCTTGGTGGACACGCAGTGGCGATACTTAACGCTTACCCAAATTTACAAATTCTTGGACTTGACCAAGATGCATTCGCCATTGCCAATGCCGAAAAGATTATCGCTAACGATGTTTCTCTCAAAGGTCGATTGACAGTTCGTCAAGTGCGGTTTGACTCGCTTGGAGAAGTTCTTTCTGAACTGTCGATTGGTCAAATTTCTGGTGCGTTGTTTGACTTGGGGGTTTCTTCACCACAGTTAGACGTTCCAGAACGTGGGTTTTCGTATCGTCACGACGGTCCGCTTGATATGCGGATGGATCAAAGAAATCTTTTAAGTGCAGCCGATGTTGTCAACGGTTACGCAGAAGCAGATCTCTCGCGGCTAATTGCTGACAACGCTGATGAAAAGTTTGCACGTCGAATCGCCAGGGCGATAGTCGCTGCTCGACCGCTAACAACAACCTCGCAGCTTGCCGAAGTTGTAGTCGCGGCGATTCCCGCGCCGGCTCGCCGCACGGGCGGGCATCCGGCCAAACGAACATTTCAAGCAATTCGAATTGAAGTAAATAAAGAACTCGAAATTCTTGAGCGCGCACTGCAGATTGCAATTGATGCGACGAAGTCGGGTGGGCGAGTAGCCGTTTTGACATACCACTCGGGCGAAAATCGCATTGTCAAGCGCGTATTTTCTGAGTCAGAACGTGACGCCAATGTTCAGACAACTGCGTCGCCTTATTTGCATGAATCACAGTCTGGAGGGCGACTCACGCGTCGCGTGCGCGCACCTAAGTATCCGTCTAACAAAGAGCAAACACTAAATCGTCGGGCGAAATCGGCGCGACTTCGTGTGCTTGAAAAAACGCTTGTCGGGGTTGGTAACTAAATGGCAACCGCTCTTGCATCGCGTCCAGCGCCAGTGCGACTGCGTCGACCAGCAGGTTCAGTAATGCAACCGGTTCGCCAGCCGCGTAGTAAGTCAAAATCGACCTCGCAACCATATGAGCGTCCAGACCTTCGATTGGTTGAGACAGTTCATGTCAAGAGATTTTCACTGGTGACATCGGCACTAGTCATCATTGCGAGTGTTTTGGCTTCGATAGTTGTCTTTCAAACCGTAATTGCCGAACAACAATTGCGTTTAGACAAAGTCACGACTGATGTTCGACTTGCGCGCATTCACTATGACGAACTGAGACAGCAACGTGCCGAACTTCGTGCCCCCGACTATTTGCGCGAAAAAGCGATGATGCTCGGTATGTCGCAAGGTGTGTCGGCAGAGTTTGAAGTAGTTCCAGCAGATGTTGTGGCAAGCGTGATTGCGGCAACGGGTGACATGGATAAACAAATATCGCAACCACCAATGCTCGAAGATCTTGTCTCGACCAACGTCAAGAGTGCAACGCCGTGAGTACCGTCGCAGGTCGTGGTCGAGTTGGCTCTCGTGGTCGCACTGCCGGCCGAATAGATGCAAATCGAGTGCGCAGCTCTGAGCTTTCATTTCGCACAGCGTCAGCAACAACCAAGACGAAAGACTTTTTTACAAAAGATTTACGAGGCGGAAACATGCACAGGCGCATCGTCTCAATGTTCACGGTCGTGGCGATATTGTTGTCACTTCTCGGTGTTCGTGTAGCGCTTTTGCAAACCATTTGGGCCGGTGATTATCGCGAGGCGAGTGTCTCGCAAAGAACTCGAGTGCAGGTCATGCGTGCAGAGCGCGGCTCGATTCTGGATCGCAATGGTCGGGAACTGGCACTTCCCATTCCGACGAGAACAGTATTCGCCGATCCGCGTTCGGTTGTTGACCCGCTTGGTGTCGCACGTGTGGTGGCAGGCGTATTGCAACTTGACCCGCAAGCAGAAAGTGAACTAGCCGCAAAATTGCAGAATAAGCAATCAAGCTTCGTTTACATCGCCCGTCAAGCCGACAAAGAAGTTGCTGACGCGATTTTGGCTCTTGGCCTGAAGGGAGTTTCCTCATATCGCGAGTCAGGACGGACGCTTTCGAGCGCAAGTTTGCAGGCAGTTATTGGTCGCACCGATGTTGACGGTGTTGGCATTTCGGGGCTTGAACTCAAATACCAAGACTTGTTGACTGGGGTCGACGGTCGAATCGTTAGAGAAGTCAATAGCAGCGGCAAATCTATCGCTGCAGGTTCAGGTGAAGTTCTCGAGCCAAAGTCTGGTGGTCAGTTGACCACGACGATAGATCGAACAATTCAATTTCAAGTTGACGGCATCGTCAAGCAACAAGTCGAGCGTCTCGGCGCTCGTGGTGGTATGGCAATTGTGATGGATACCAAGACTGGCGAGATTTACGCGATGTCGAACATTCGTATTAATGAGGACGGTAGCTACTCAAGTCAATCAGGAAACTTCTCGGCAGTCGAGGCAAACGAGCCAGGATCAGTGGCCAAGGTCTTTAGCATTGCCGCGGCGATAAATGAAGGTGCCGTAAACACTGCTTCAACTTTCAGTGTGCCCGGCTATCAAGTGTTTGACAAAGGCACTAAATGGGAATACCGCGTGACAGACGCTTACCCTCACGGGCTTGAAGATATGTCGGTGCGCAAAATCTTTGTCGACTCATCGAACATCGGCACGATTCATATATCAAGAACTCTGGATACAAAAAAGAATCACGATTATTTAAAGCTATTCGGGTTCGGCACCAAGACTGCAGTTGAGTATCCAGGCGAATCTCGGGGCTCACTGCGACCAGTTTCTAAGTGGCAAGGCACCGAAAAATTCTCATTCTCTTACGGTTATGGATATACATCGACTGCGCTGCAACTAACAGCGGCGATAAATGTCATTGCCAACAAGGGCGTCTACGTTGCACCAAAAATAGTGGTCAAGACAACCGACAAAGATGGTGTTGAAACTGCTACTCCTGCCTCATCGACACACGAGGTCATTTCACAGTCGACTGCACAAACAATGACATCGCTGATGACCGATGTGGTTTGTTATGGCACCGGCAAGTTGGCAAAAATGCCCGGGTTAAGTGTGGCTGGCAAAACTGGAACGGCTTATAAATTGCAAGAAAACGGCACGTATACGAACGATGAAGGTGCCAGAACATACTTCGCATCGTTTGTCGGCTTCCTTCCGGCGAACAACCCACGCATGACGGTTCTGGTTTCGATTGATGAACCAGATCCGTACTCAAATGACCGATTTGGTGGCACCGCGGCAGCGCCAGTTTTCGCCCGCATTGGTCAGGTACTGGTAAACGAATTGAACATTCGCCCCGAGGGCGACGATTTGGGGTGCGTAGGTTCGCGTCCTGCAGAACTCGGACCGAGCCACTGAGATGTCGAGCAGACCGGAACGCCAGCTAGATGAACTACTGGCAAGTACGTCTGAAATTGTTGTTAATCAAATTATTGGTGACGCAAAAATAAAAGTTTCAGATATCACGCACGATTCTTCGAAGGTTTCAAATGGCGTCATGTTTTGCTGCGTCGTTGGCGAAAACGTCGACGGCCACAATTTTGCGAAAGTTGCGGCTACAAAAGGCGCTGTGGCGATTCTTGTTGAGCGACGCGTTGATGTAGATGTAACCCAGGTAGTTGTCAGCGATGTGCGCGCGACGATGGGCTACCTTGCTGCAGAACTGTTCAATCGTCCCAGTGAAAAATTGAATGTAATCGGCATCACTGGGACAAATGGCAAGACAACGACCGCGCACATGTTGGCTTCAATTCTGCGACAGCACGGTTGGTCGACATCGGTCATCGGTACTCTCACCGGCTCGCGTACGACTCCAGAGTCAACAGATTTACAGAGATTCTTGGCCGAAGAACTTAGTCGAGGCAGTAAAGCAGTTGTGATGGAGGTCTCCTCTCACGCACTTGCCCTAGGTCGTGTCGAAGGAACTTTATTCACGGCCGCGGTGTTCACAAATCTCGGTCAAGATCATCTCGATTTTCACAAGTCAATAGAAGACTATTTTGCCGCCAAAGCCCGACTCTTCACCAAACAGTTCACAAACCTGTGCATCATCAATCGTGACGATGTTCATGGATCTTTGCTAATTGACACGATTTCGAAAGATAAACAAATTCGATGTGAATCATTCGGACTATCAGATGCAAAAGAAATTCAAGCAGATGCATCCAAGATTTCGTTTTTATGGCAGAACCAAGAGATCGAAACATTGATGGGTGGTTATTTCAATGT
>RFMT01000171.1 GCA_009927565.1 Acidimicrobiia bacterium | reverse complement strand
AGCGAGCATGACTTCGCGCGGTGGAAGATCGGCAAGGGCCTTAAGTTCTTTTGCGCTTACTGCTTTTCCTGCTACTACTCCGCCCATCAACACAAGAAGTGGATTTTCTTTTGCGTGAGTCTTGAGGACTTTCGCGACAGCCGAGGCGTCCCCATCGACAAATGTGATTGCTGCTGGGCCCTTCAAGAATTGTTCGAGTTCGCCGTAGCCAGACTCACGTGCCGCGAAACGAGCGAGCGTATTTTTGTAGACCTTGTATTCAGCGCCATGCGGGCGAAGGGCGCGGCGCAATGTTGCCAATGAACCAACAGACAATCCGCGATATTCAGTGATGATCGCAGCGTTCGACTTGGCGAGTTTTTCGCTCACCTCTTTTACTACTGCAATTTTTTCTGCGCTTGCATTTGCCATGAATTTAAAACTTTCTGGTTTGACAATGCTCGGGTGCTCAACGCAGTGCGGAACAACCCAGCGCGACTAATCGCGACCAGATTCTTTCACCTCGTTTGGCGAACTATTGCTAGTTCATTATCTGAAACAAACTTTCAGACCAAATTTCTGCGGTGGGCAACTTTCACATTGCTGTGACTGCTGCTTATTAATTTCTAACGAGCTCTTACGATATCGGGCAAAAAACCGGCTTCACACCCATCTTCGCCAACTCGAGCTGGTTTCTGGGGGCTACGCCAACCACCATTTGTTTGTCCTCAGAAAGTGGGCCCCAATATGCGGACGGCCATTCAAGAAACGGCTTTTGTGATCCGGAAAGAAACTGTCATATATATTCCAGAATTGCGCCTGCAGTTCAAGGTCTTCAGCATTTTCAATCCATTGCGATTTGCTGCGTTGCCAACCTTCAAGCGATGCCTCGAGAATCTCGGTGGGGGTATTACGTACAAACTGCAAACCCCGATCAATTACTTTGTGATACCAATCAAGATTGCGAATCTCAGCAAACTGCAATGACTCTGAGAGTGTCAAGTTTTTACCGGTTGCCGTCTCAACAAAACGCTGCATCGTGAACACGTCAGTCGAGTAGAACAAAGTCGATGTCTGCCAGATCAGAGCCTGATTAGTGATTACGCGAAGTTTGCCACTCAGGGCCGAAATATGGTCAAAACCTAGATTGGTTGAAATACACATCGCGCACTCACTCGCAAGAAATATGTCGGCCGCCTCGGTGCGCTTACCGGAAGTTGCATAGTCAATAACTAGTGCCGACTGCGAATCAAAAGCGCGCTCGACTTTTGCTCCCATGCGAATCACTTGCACACCCATCGCGGCAAACTTCTCAGCCACAGGCAAATAGTCGTTGATGTCTTGATTGCGATACAACTCTTTGTCGCTTCGCTGATGAGTGTTCAACTGAAGAACTTCACTCTTATAAGCGCCGTCGCGCACCATCAAAGCAATAAATTCTTTCTGCGGATCGATGCCGATCTGACGTACATATTCGCTCGCAGTGTCACGATCACTTTGCGGCAGTCGCAACTTGCTTCCGACACGCTCGAGCAGAGTGAGTCGAACTTCGGACTCGATCAGATGGCGCTCAGACCCAGGCAACTTTTCATTCCACGCAGCTATTAACTCGATGAATCGCGATCGATGAATTTTGATCTGCGACTCAACAAAAGCCAGCATGTAGTCATTGCTTACTTTCACTGACTCTTTGAGGTACCAAAAGTCAAACTGCCTTGGTTTAGGTTGCGACTCTTTGATTCGCAAATAATGTTGCGATACAACTGTTAGCGGGCCAATCTCGTCGGCCGGCAGATTTCTGAATCTGATAGTGACAACGGGCCTAATTACACGCAACAACAAAGCAACGACCAAGGCCGGTGCAGCGAGCAACAGATCTTGAAGCGAAAGTTTTTTTGATCGGCGCATCACTTTGCCGATTGATTCACCAAGTATTTTTTCGGATTTACGAATTTCTACTCGCCCGCAACAAGTGCTGGGTCAATTTTTACACCAGGGCCCATCGTTGAAGACACAGAGATCTTCTTGATGTAGCGACCCTTGGCGGCGGCTGGACGTGTTCGGTTTAGCTCGTCAATTACGGCAGCAACATTTGATGCCAAAGCCGATGCTTCGAAACTAACTTTGCCCACCGGAATATGCACGTTGCCATAACGGTCAGTGCGATATTCGACTTTTCCGCCTTTGAATTCTGCAACTGCCCGAGCAACATCGGTCGTCACTGTGCCAGTCTTCGGGTTCGGCATCAAACCGCGCGGTCCAAGTGCGCGACCCAACTTACCGACCAATGGCATCATGTCTGGAGTCGCAATGGCGATGTCAAAGTCCATTTTGCCTTTTTCGATTTCTGCGGCAAGTTCATCACTGCCAACAATGTCTGCGCCAGCATCACGAGCCTGTTTGGCTGCTTCACCAGCGGCAAAAACGGCAATTCGAACAGACTTGCCGGTACCTGATGGCATCGAAACTGTGCCACGAACGCTTTGTTCTGTTTTGCGTGGATCAAGACCCAAACGCACAGCTAGTTCGACGGTTTCGTCAAATTTGGCCTTGGCCAACGATTTAACTTTGGCTACTGCATCTGCTGGTGTATGCAAAGTCTCGCGGTCGTATGTGGCAATCGCATTGCGATAGTTTTTGCCGCGATTTTTATCGAGATTTTTATCTGATTTGGTTTTATTC
>RFMT01000295.1 GCA_009927565.1 Acidimicrobiia bacterium | reverse complement strand
GCGCGGCGAAGTAAAGAAGCCAGAGACCATCAACTATCGAACATTGCGCCCAGAGCGCGACGGTTTGTTCTGCGAAAAAATCTTCGGACCGACCCGCGACTGGGAATGCTATTGCGGTAAATACAAGAGAGTTCGCTTCAAGGGCATCATCTGTGAAAAGTGCGGCGTTGAAGTAACGCGTTCAAAAGTTCGTCGTGAGCGAATGGGCCATATCGAACTTGCTGCACCTGTCGTGCACATCTGGTATCTGCGCGGTACCCGCAGTTGGTTGGCTTATCTTCTCGGTGGGTTAGAGTCGCGCGAAGAAATCAAGGCCAAGCAACTTGAGAAAGTTATTTACTTCGCTGCGTGGTTGGTGAGCGCTGTCGACGAAGATCGTCGCCATGTTGAGTTGCCAGATCTCGAAAAAGAATATCTAGAAGATCGCGACTTGATGATCAAGCAACGCGAAAAAGAAATCAAGTTGCGTCAAAAAGATGCCGAGGCCGAACTAAAACAACTTGAAAAAGACGGCGCAAAAGAGAGCGACATTCGCGCTCGCCAAAAGCTGATCGACAAAGACATTCAGATGATCGGCGATCGACATACAAAAGATCTAGATCGTCTCGAGCGTGCGTTTGAAACTTTCCAAAAGCTTCACCCACGAATGATCATTGACGACGAAGAACTTTGGCGTGAAATCAAAGACCGTTACGAAGATTATTTCACCGGCGGCACTGGTGCAGAGGCAATCAAAGTCTTGATTGACACGATCGACTTCGACGCCGAAGAGGCAATCTTGCGCGATGCAATCATGAATGGTCTCAACGGCAAGGCATTGTCGACTCAGCGCAAGCAAAAAGCGATTAAGCGTTTGAAGATTGTTGCGTCGTTCAACCGAAAAGATAAAGACGAGCGATTGGTCAACAACCCAAAGGCGATGATCCTCGATGTGATTCCGGTGATTCCACCAGAGTTGCGCCCGATGGTTCAACTTGACGGTGGTCGTTTTGCAACTTCAGACCTGAACGACCTTTATCGTCGTGTTATCAACCGCAACAACCGTTTGAGCCGTTTGCTCGAACTCGGTGCGCCAGAAATTATCGTCAACAACGAAAAACGAATGTTGCAAGAAGCAGCAGACGCGCTGTTCGACAACGGTCGTCGTGGTCGCCCTGTAAGCGGCCCGGGCAATCGTCCACTCAAGTCGTTGTCAGACGGCCTTAAGGGTAAGCAAGGTCGCTTCCGTCAGAACCTGCTCGGTAAGCGCGTTGACTACTCGGGTCGTTCAGTAATCGTGGCTGGCCCGACTTTGCGTTTGCAGCAGTGCGGTCTGCCGAAGTTGATGGCACTCGAGTTGTTTAAGCCATTCGTGATGAAGCGTCTGGCTGACCAGCAACTTGCACAGAACATCAAATCTGCCAAGCGCATGGTTGAGCGTCGTCGCCCGCAAGTATGGGATGTTCTCGAAGAAGTAATTAAAGAGCACCCGGTTCTTTTGAACCGCGCACCGACTTTGCACCGCTTGGGTATTCAGGCTTTCGAGCCGGTGTTGGTTGAGGGCAAGGCAATTCACTTGCACCCACTGGTTTGCACGGCGTTCAATGCTGACTTCGACGGTGACCAGATGGCAGTTCACTTGCCGTTGTCAGTTGAAGCCCAAGCAGAGGCTCGCGTGTTGATGCTTTCGGCGAACAACATTTTGTCACCAGCATCTGGTCGACCAATTGTTACGCCGCAGCAAGATCTTGTAATCGGTGGCTTCTATTTGACTCGCGACGACGCCGGTTTGGCTGGCGAGGGTCGCGTCTTTAAGTCAATGTGGGAGATCACTCGCGCACTTGACGAGGGCAGCCTCAAATTGCACGCCAAGATCAAAGTTCTTGAAAAAGACGATCAAGGCAACTCGACATACTTCGAATCAACCGCAGGTCGCATGTTGTTTGAAGAAGTGTTGCCAGCAGATTTCTCGAAGCGATTTGGTCACATCACGGCGCCAGTGAAGAAAAAAGAATTCGGCGTGATCGTAGAAAGACTGAGCGACAACTATCCAAAAGCAGTAATTGCATCGTCGCTCGATGCGATCAAGAACCTTTGCTATCGCTATGCGTCGCAATCAGGTTTGACTGTTTCGGTCGATGACGTCAAGACACCGGCTGCCAAGCGCGGCATTCTCGACGGCTACGAAAAGCAGGCCGAGAAGGTTGAGACACAGTTTCGACGTGGCATCATCACCGACGGCGAGCGTCGTAGCCAAGAAGTTCGAATTTGGACCGCTGCAACAACCGATGTTCAGCAAGCAATGGAAAAAGAGTTCAAAGAACTTCGCTTCAACCCAGTTGACATGATGATCAGCTCTGGTGCTCGTGGAAACATGACCCAGATGCGTCAGATCGCAGGTATGCGCGGTCTCGTGGCTAACCCTCGCGGTGACATGATTCCTCGTCCGATCAAGAGCAACTTCCGTGAAGGTCTGCAAACTCTTGAGTATTTCATTGCAACTCCTGGTGCACGTAAAGGTCTTGTTGACACAGCGTTGCGTACTGCTGACTCGGGTTATTTGACTCGCCGTCTGCATGACGT
>RFMT01000004.1 GCA_009927565.1 Acidimicrobiia bacterium | reverse complement strand
AACGCGATCGTCTTGCTTTGATATCACAGTGCAGTTGATGTTCTTTGAGATGCTGAAGCAATACTCCGCCAGACGATGCACGATGCATTTCGGCACACCAGTCGTGCCCGACGAATAAGCACATACCAAGGGTGATCAAATTTGAATCTGCGTGGCGAAACTGGCGTGCTCGCCCCCGATTTCAGACACGACTCATAGTCGACAAGTTTGTGCGAATTCGCTTGTGCATTTTGCGAAACCAGAAGTGTTGCCTTTAGAGACGGCAGACCTTGGCGTACGACAGCCAACCGCTCGAGACAGTCAAACTTTTTTCCACCATATATATATGAGTCGGTCGCGACTAGAACCTTTGGCGCGATTTGACTGAATCGGTCGAGCACCCCTTGTGCCCCGAAGTCAGGAGAGCATGAAGAAAAAATCGCACCAATCGACGCACTGGCCAGCATCGTCTCGACAACTTCGATCGCATTTGGCAGCCACGCGACAACTCGGTCACCTTCAACAACGCCACGGCTCTGAAGGGCACTCGCGAGACATGCGACGCGCTCGCGTAATTCATCCCATGATCGCGATGTGCGTCTACCGGTTTCGTCGATTGCCACAAGCGCTTCACCAGAGCCCGTGCGCTTTAAGAAGTTTTCAACGATGCTGATTTTCGCATCGGGGAAAAATCGTGTCGCTATGAATTGGGCCGACGGATCATTTGGAATTGCGAGTCTTTCTATCGCCCGCTCGCCTTGTTCGCCGACTACATCGCAGAACTGCCAAATTTTGCGCCAAAACTCATCAGGCGAATGAACCGACCATTTGTGCAGTTCGTCGAACCCAACGCCGTTGGCAAACTCAAACAGGCGCGTTTTTCTCGCCCGATCATCTTTCGGCGTCCAAACGATTTCCCCCCGCACCACCACGCCCTGTAATCTAACTATCTAATATCGCTTGATTGGACACCCTTGAATTCTTCTGAGCAAAAGATCGTGAGCGACTACGGTCGATTTTTCGCTCTTTTCAATCTTTCGTTCGCGCTGATTGCCACATCACTTACCGGCTATATGGTCCTAGGTGACTCAGCGTCAAAGGCGCTACAAAGGGTTTCTTTTTTCTCAAGTTTAGATTCGACAGAAATTGCAGATCGAATGACTGTAATCCTCCTACTGCTTTTATGTGCAGTCGGATTTATCGTTCTCCCAAGATTTCTTAATTTGAGGTACGTCGGCGAATCACAGATTTTGATCGCCACCTATTCGACAGTCCTATTAGTAACTAGTTTTGGTTGGCGCTGGGGTGACGAGATGTTTGAGTCATTAGGTACCCGTCTTTGGTTTGGCTGGGGCGACAAACTCGCACTCGTTTTGTTGCTCATGGGAATACTCTGCGTAATTTCAGTTTCAAACAAGCCTCTACCGATAACCACATACGGAGGCTTGAACTCCTATCCCTTGAACGTTGCAGCGTCGATCGTCTTTACTGTTTACTATCTACCATCGTTTATCCAGCCATTTAGTGGACTTATCGAGTTGCATCACTCGAAGTACATTTTGAATGACTTGCTAATTCAAGCAAGTGGCAAATGGCCGTACAACGAAGTTATGCCCCAATATGTTGGACTCCTTGGACTCCCACTTAAACTCGTGAGCTTCATCTCGCCATCATTTACAGTAAATTCGGCGTTACTTTGGGTTAATTTTTTAGTTATCACCGAAGTTGTAATTTTGGCATTGATAACCAGATACGTTCTTGATCTTAAGTCTTGGGGCGGGGCATTAATAGCGACCACGTCCGTTGTGTTTATCAAGGTTCAACCAAACCAAGAGATCTGGGGAAGCATCGCTCAACACATGAACTTGGTGCCGGCTCG
>RFMT01000330.1 GCA_009927565.1 Acidimicrobiia bacterium | reverse complement strand
TAGAACAAGCATCAACATACTGAAAACGAACAGATTCAAATAGAGAAAGAATTTTGAAAACTTGTCATCACCGTGCATGTAACCAATTGCATAAAGATGAATCAAGGTTGAAATACCGGTGATGAACAGCGCCATCGTCACGCTTAGCGGGTCTGCAAGAAGCGCAAAATCTACTTGCAAAGAACCAACTGGTAGCCAAGAAAACAGGGTTTCAACGTGACTTCGTTCTTCGGCTGCAAGCCCGAGCATTTCGAAATAGACAAGCACGGTCATAAGAAATGAACCGGCGGTGGCGATAGTTGCAACCCAACCAGCACGAGGGTCCCCAAATTTGCGCCCCAAAGCAAGGTTCAAGACTGCGCCAGCAAGTGGCAACAGCGGAATAAACCAGATCAGATCAAGCATCATCAACCTTTGAGTTCAGCCAAGTCGTCAACTGTCATCGCAGATCGATTGCGCATGATTGAAACGATGATTCCGAGACCCACAACAACTTCGGCCGCGGCTACAACCATCACGAAAAATACGATTGTTTGACCGTTGATGTCGTTGAGTTCTCGAGCCAGAGTTACAAAACTCAGGTTCACGGCATTGAGCATTAATTCAATGCACATAAACATCACCAACGGATTACGCCTCACCAGAACGCCAAAAGTGCCGATTGCAAAAAGTACGGCCGACAAAATCAAGTACCAAGACGAAGTTGGTGTCAAACTCAATGAAATCATTTTGCGCTCGACTTTGCTTTGCGAGTCAGCAACACCGTGCCAACTACGGCAATAACCAACAAAACCGAAGTGACCTCGAACGCCACTACATATCTCGAGAAGATCGACTCAGCCAACTGCACCGTGTTGGCATCTGAACCATTTTGCAGGTCAGGCAAATTGATGCCTTCACCTCGCTCGTTGAGCACGCCATTGCCGTTTACAATTGCCGCCACGAGCACTGCTAGCAAACCAAGGCATGTGATGATCGCCAGAGGTCGCTGTGCTGAAAGCGGTTCAGTGCGCAAATTTTCTACCCGATCTACACCCAACAACATGATCACAAACAAAAACAACACGACGATGGCACCCGCGTAAACAATGACTTGTACAGCAGCTAAGAAGTGTGCATCCTGAGCGACAAATAAAACTGCAACGCCAAAAAGAGTCAAAACGAGGCTCAACGCCGCATGCACCGGATGCTTACGCACGATCACGCCGACGGCACCCAACAAAATCATTAGAGCCGCGCAAACAAATACGAAAAATTCCACTTACTCGCTCTTTTCTTCGGCCGGTCGCACACCGTGACCAAGTTCGCCACTCCACGACACGACACCTATGAAGTTTGAATCGCCCGATGCCGCGGTTGCACGCATCCAACCTGAGGTGTTTTTGTCCTCGCCATCGCGCCAGTCTTCCCAAGCGAGTTGCTGAGGTTTGCCAGATTGATCGACCAACAATTCATTTTTTGTGTAAATCGCATCTTGACGATTGGTAAACGAGAACTCGAACATTTTCGTTTCGGTGATCGCCTCAGTTGGGCACGCTTCGACACACAAATCGCAGTGAATGCAACGCAAATAATTGATCTCGTAAATCCATCCGAATCGCTCGCCGGGTGAAGTCGGCGAAGTCGGGTTGTTGTCGGCTCCACGAACGTGAATGCACTTCGCAGGGCAAACTGCGGCGCATAATTCGCACCCGATGCACTTTTCCATTCCGTCTTCGTAACGATTCAAGACATGTCGACCATGCAAACGCTCGGGTTTTTCTATTTTGACGTCCATCTTTTTGGCGTTGCGCTTCTTGCGACGGAACATTCGGCCACCCGAATACTGAGTTGTTACTCGATTCTTCGGACCATGCTGCCTAAAAGTAACTAGAAATCCGCCGAGGTATCCCATTAGAACATTGTCCCTTGTGTCGAGCGATCACGAGCGCTTTTTGCAAAAGCTGCTTGCATCAATAAATAACAAACAACCAAAACAGCAATTGATGCCCCAGTAACCAAAACGATGTTCCAGCCATTTTGTCGGGCAAGTCGTTGTGTTGCCAGCAACATAAACCAGCCGAGCGACGCGGGTATCAATAGTTTCCAACCTAAATCCATCAGTTGGTCGTATCGCAACCGAGGCAGTGTCGCCCTGAACCAAATGTACATGTAAAGGAAAACCAAAATTTTCGCGAGCAACCAGAACGTGCCTTCAAGCGCGTTGGGCAAAAGTGGAATATCGAACACAAAATTACCGATCGCAATTGGTTGCGGACCACCAAAGAACAGCGTCACGATCAAAGCCGACATTGTTACTGTGTTCATGAACTCGGCCAGATAAAACAAGGCAAAGCGAATCGATGAATACTCGGTATTGAACCCGCCAACAAGTTCTTGTTCGGCTTCAACCAAGTCAAACGGCGGTCGATTTAGTTCGGCTGTTGCGGCAATCAAGAAAACTATGAACGGCACAATTCCAGTCGAAATAAAATGCCAGTCGGTGATCGTCGACTGAGCCGAAACAATGCCACTCGTCGAAAGAGTACCGGCCAACAACAACACACAAGCCAGAGACAAACCAAGCGCTGCTTCATAACTAACCATTTGCGCCGAAGCGCGCACAGAGCCAAGCAACGGATACTTCGAACCGCTCGACCAACCTGCCAGCATGATGCCGTAAACAGCAATTGACGAGATCGCCAGTGCGAACAACACACCGATGGGTGGGTCGGCAAGTTGAACGCGAGTTACTTGACCAAAAAGCGTTACTTCTCCTGATGAGCCATTTCTAAAGTCACCGCCAAGGGGAATAATCGCGAATGCCAAAAATGCAGGAACAAACGACAAAAACGGTGCAAGGGCAAAAACAAAACGATCGGCGCGAGACGGAAACAAATCTTCTTTGAAGAACAGCTTGATGCCGTCTGCAAGCGTTTGCAGAATACCGAAAGGACCAGTTTTATTCGGCCCGATTCGATTTTGCATTCCGGCGATCGCCTTTCGCTCGAACCACACCATCAGCATCGTGGCAAGCAGACCGACGACGAACACAACCAGAACCTTGACCAAGACAATAATCAGAGGCACCCAAAGCAAATTGTCGACGAGTAGTGAATCAAGGGCGATCATTTGATCGGCTCAATTCGCACATCGACGACATCACTTGCAATATTCAAAAGCGGTCGAATGTCGACACCTGTGTGATTGAACGGCAACCAAGCGGTGCCACGATTGACACCGTTATGGGCCCTGACCGCAATCACAATGTTTGTTCCGTCTACTCCGACTCGAACACTCGCACCTTCGGTTACTCCAATGCGGGCAAGATCCAGCGGGTTTACAAAAATCGCTGCCTCGGTGATGATGCCAGCAAGCGACGGGCTCGAAATAGTCGACTGAGCGGAGTCGTACATCGTGCGAGACACTACGAGTCGATAGTTGTAGGCATTGCGATCAACTACTTTGCTTGCTCCACCAGAAATTGTTACGGGTGTTTCACGAGCCATCAACACACCATCACCGTGAGTTGATTCAGCGTCACTGCTTGGCGCGAAAGCAGCAACTGTGTTGACAAGTTTCTCATTGAGGCCTTCGAGGCTTGAAACACCGATGTCTGCGCCAAGAGCGATGCTCAA